>NZ_JBZXVN010000047.1:0-89560 GCF_058892305.1 Pelagimonas sp. | reverse complement strand
AGGTTAAAGGCCAACGACACGGTGAAAATTGCCAATCCCGGCACGGTGGCCACCCACCAATGATCAAGGATAAAGCGGCGTCCTTCGGAGATCATTGCGCCCCATTCCGGGCTAGGCGGTTGAGCGCCAAGGCCGAGGAAGCCAAGGCCCGCAGCGGCAAGGATGATCCCAGCCATATCAAGCGTCACACGCACAATCAGCGAGGAAATACACAGCGGCCAGATGTGTTTGGTGATAATGCGGAACGGTCCTGCGCCCTGAAGTTTGATGGCGCTGATATAGTCCGAGGTTCGAATGGTTAGCGTTTCGGCGCGGGCCATGCGCGCATAGGGCGGCCAAGCGGTGAGTGAGATCGCCAGCACTGCGTTTTCAATCCCCGCCCCAAGCGCCGCAACAAAGGCAAGCGCCAGAACAAGGCGCGGAAACGCCAGAAAGATATCGGTGATGCGCATCAGGATAAGATCTGGCCAACCGCCGACATACCCCGACACGGTGCCGACCAAAAGGCCAACAACCGGCGCGATCAGCGCCACCAGAGCAACGATATAGAGCGTGATCCGTGCACCGTAGATCAGCCGCGAAAGAATATCGCGGCCAAGGCTATCGGTGCCAAAAATGTGACCTTCGGTGCCCAAGGGCGCAAGGCGATTGCCGAGGTCCTGAACAAAGGGATCATGAGGGGCGATGATTGGCGCGGCGGCGGCGATGAAGACCAACATCACCAGAATGCCAAGCCCGACCATCGCCATGGTATTGGAGCGTAAAGACAACCACCCCTGATAAAGCGCAGAGAGCCGGGCATGACGGCGCGATGTCGGCGTATCGGTGAGCAACCACGCGCGCAAAGACTGTGTTTCAGACATTGAAGTGGCCTTATTTCGCACGAGGATCAAAGACCTTGTAGAGAAGGTCAGAGAATATATTGAGGAGGATGAAAATTAGCCCGACAACCACGGTGCCACCCAAAACGGCGTTCATATCGGCGCTGAGTAGAGCGGTTGTAATGTAGCTTCCGATACCCGGCCAGCTAAAGATGATCTCGGTCAGAACTGACCCTTCGAGAAGGCCCGCATAAGATAAGGCAATGACAGTGATCAGCTGAACCCGAATGTTTTTAAACGCGTGTTTCCAAACGACATTCCATTCCGACATGCCTTTGACACGCGCGGTGGTGATGTATTCGGCGCTGAGCTGTTCGAGCATGAACGACCGGGTCATGCGGCTAATATAGGCGAGTGAGTAATAACCCAGCAGCGAGGCCGGCAGGATGATGTGGCTAAAGGCGTCTTTGAACACGTCCCAATTGCCATCAAGCGCCGCGTCGATGAGGATCATCCCGGTGACGGATGGCACAACATCCACGTAAAAGATGCCAACTCGACCGGGGCCACCGACCCAACCCAAGATACCGTAAAACACCAGCAACCCCATCAGTCCGAGCCAGAAAATCGGCATGGAATAGCCAACAAGGGCAAGGACGCGGGCGATTTGGTCGATCCACGATCCTTTGCGCACCGCAGCCAAAACGCCAAGTGGCACGCCCAGAACCACGCCGATGACAATGCCCAGCGTGGCAAGTTCCATCGTGGCGGGAAAGACGCGGGCGATGTCTTCGGACACCGGGCGGGCATTGAGCAGCGAGGTGCCGAAATCGAGATGCAGCACGTCCCAAAGATAATAGAGGAATTGCACCAAAAGCGGCTTGTCTAGCCCAAGCTGATGATACACGGCGTCATAGGTTTCTTGCGACGCCCGTTCGCCAACAATGGCAAGCACAGGGTCGATCGGCATGACGCGGCCGATGATAAACGTAATGAAAAGCAGCCCAAGCAGGGTGACCGCGATTGAGCCAAGCGTGAGAAAAGTGGTTTTCAACCACGCCGGAAGAGGCACCCGAAGGTGCCCCCCGTTTGTATCGTTGGTCAGCGCCATTTACTTGGTGACCTGCCAATAAGCGGCAGAGGTCACAGCCTGACCGGTTGAGAAGTTCATGACATTGTCACGCATCGCCGACTGTTCAATCTGTTGGAACATCACAACAAATGGGGATTTGTCGCGGAATTCCGATTGAATTTCGTGATACATTTTGATGCGCATGTCTTTGTCACCTTCGGTCACAGCGGCGGCAACTTTGTCGGTCAGATCCTCAGGATCCCACCCGGTGCGCCATGCCAGCAAACCGGTGGCATTGGCCGCGTCCGAGTTGTCCGGGTTGTAGGCAAATGTGCCGGCGTTGGTCTGTGGATCGGGATAGTCCGGACCCCATGCACCGAGGTACACGTCAAGTTCGCGGGCACGGTAGCGCGCTAGGATTTGCTTGGCGGTGCCAACGGTGATGTTGACCTTGATCCCGGCCTGCGCCGCAGCGTTTTGGAAGGACTGACCGATTTCCATGCGCTCTTGGGCTTCACGAACACCGATTTCGATTTCCAGATCCTTGACACCGGCAGCCGCAAGAAGTTCCTTGGCCTTTTCAATGTCATAGGTGAACGGCGTTTCGTCCGAGGCACCAAGGTAGGTGGCGGGCAGGAAGTTTTGATGAATGGTGTACTGACCCTTGAGGAAGCTGTCGCGCATGCCTTCGTAATCGATCAGATACTTAAAGGCCTGACGAACTTCGGGCTTGGACAGAACCGGATGTTTCTGGTTCAGCGCCAGATACATCAGACGGCCCTTGAGCTCATCCACGACTTTGACACCCTCGGCCCCCATGGCACCGGCGATGTCTTCTGGGTTCAAGTTCCGCGCAATGTCGATGTCACCACGTTCCAAAAGCAAACGCTGGGACGCAGATTCAAGAACGTGACGCACAATGACGCGTTCCATCGCTGGCGCGCCGCCATAGTAGTCTGGGTTTGATGTGAGCGTGACCGCTTCGTTTGGTTTCCAGCTCGACAACACATATGGGCCGGAACCCGCCGAGTTGGTTTTCAACCAAGTGTTGCCCATATCGCCATCGACCTCATTGGCCATGACGGTCTCTTTGTCGACAATGCCGCCGATGGTGGCGGTGAGGCAGTTCAACACAAAGGACGTGGCATATTTCTTGTCAGTTGTGATGATGAGCTTGTTGCCGTCGGCCTTGATGGTTTCAGCGGCGTTTTCGGGGGTAAAGCCGAACTGGGTCAGGATAAAGGCGGGGGTCTTGTTGAGGATCACCGCACGTTGCAGTGAAAAGGCCGCGTCTTCGGCGCGCACTGGGTTGCCCGACTGAAATTTGACACCTTCGCGCATGGTGAAGGTGATGGTTTTGCCATCTTCGGAAACGTCCCAGCTTTCGGCGAGATCGGGCTGATAACCCGCCGCCAGATCATTGGGGTCAAGGTTGACCAGACGACTATAGACGTTGCGGCTGATGTCGGAGCCGGCAAATTCAAAGCTTTCGGCCGGATCAACGGTGGTGACGTCATCAATGCGGTGGGCAATCACCAGCATATTTGCGGGGGTTTCGGCATAGGCCGCCATGGATGTGACGCTAAGCGCCAGGCCCATTGCGGCACCGCTGAGCAGTTTGTTAAAGGCGTTCATCTTTATTTCCTCTCCTATCGTTAATCTGGCAATCGGGAGTTAGGCCCCCCATGTTTTTTCCAGCACGCGCAGCCAGTTTTCATGGCACAGTTTGGCTATGAGCGCGTTGTCATAGCCGTGCTGTTCCATCGCGTGTCGAAGTTTGGGCAACCCGGCAACCGAGGTCAGCTCCTCGGGTACAATGGCCCCGTCGTAGTCTGAGCCAAAGCCAACGCGGTCTTCGCCCAGATGTTCAATTAAATGGTCCAGATGTCTGATCATCTGCGTCAGTGGCACATCGGAAATCATTCGCCCGTCGGCGCGCAGAAAGGCCACCGCGAAATTCAACCCCACCATACCATCACTTTCGCGAATCGCAGAGAGCTGTTTGTCGGTAAGGTTGCGCGAGTGCGGGCAAATGGCGTGGGCGTTGGAATGGGTGGCCACGAGTGGTTTGGTGGAATGACGCGCGACATCCCAAAACCCGGCTTCGTTCAGGTGGGACAGATCCAACATGATATTGAGATCGTCGCACTTCTTGACCAGTCGCAAACCGTGATCGGTTAGGCCGGGGCCGATATCTGGGGAACTTGGATAACGAAACGGAACCCCATGGCCGAAAATCGTCGACCGGCTCCAGACCGGCCCGAGCGAACGCAATCCGGCCTGATGCAGCACATCCAGCGTGTGAAAATCGGCATCAATCGCCTCGGCCCCTTCGATATGAAAAATGGCGGCAATTTTGTTGTCGGCCAGTGTGGATCGAATTTGGGCGGCGGTTTTGCAAATGGTCAGCGCGCCACGTCGTTCCAGATCGAACAAAATAGCGGCCTGGGCCATGACCACGGGAAAGGCGTCTTCCCAATCAATCGGGTCGGGAAGGGGCAAGTCATAAATCGGCTTGGCCATTTCCTCGAACTTGAAATCGAGATCAACCGGAGAGGGAACGTAGACGGCAAAGAATCCGCCACCAAAGCCGCCGAGTTGCGCGCGAGGCGAGTCGATTGCACCATCGCGACCGGTAACAAAGCGGTCGCCCACAGAAACGCCTCCAGCCCGAAAAAGCTGTAAAAGCACATCGTTATGGCCGTCGAAAATCAAAGGTCGTGTTGGAACTGACAAAATTGATACATCCCCAATATCGCAGGCCCCAAGCATATGAAAGAAAATGTCATAGGCGATACCTTTTAATATGATAATAGATCATAGAGGCATGATATTTCCGCAGGAGGGGTGAATGGCGACGCGATCTTGGCATAGTTTGCCCGAATATCAGGCACTTCGCGCATTGATGGAAAGCGGCACGACGTCCAAGGCGGCGGTCCGGTTGGGGCTGTCACAATCTGCCATCAGCCGCTCCATCGCCAGTCTTGAGGCGCGCACCGGCAAAATGCTCTTTGAACGCGATGGCGGGCGATTGGTGCCGACATCCGAAGCCGTGCAATTGAACCGGCGGCTTGATCCATTGTTCGAAGCCTTGGATCGGATCGACGGCCCCCCGACGCCGGAACAAGAAACCCTACGCTTGGTGGCACCGCCAACCTACGCCCATCGGTTTTTGGTCCGTCACATCGCGGCGTTTCTAAAGGCCAACCCGCATTATTTTGTTAGCCTCGAAGTTGCATCATCCGATGAAGTGATCAGGGGCATTCAGGAACTGCGTTTTGATTTGGGTCTAACCGGGGTTGAACTGTCACGTCAGGGTGTGAAGCTGGTGCCGTATCGGACGTCTCATGCGGTTTGCGCCATGCCCAAAACGCATGGTTTGGCAGAAAAAGAGACGATCACGCCCGAAGATCTTCACGATCAGCCGATGATTGCCTTGTCGCGCCGCCACGCCCGGCGCGCGCAGTTGGATCGGATGTTCACCAATGCCCGAAGCGCGCCCAATGTCGTGGCCGAGGCATCAACCTCATTTGCTGCCGTTGATTTGGCCAAAGAGGGCTTGGGCGTTACCGTGATCAATCCGTTCCCGGTGATGCAGTACCGCTCTGACGATCTGGTCTTTCGGCCCTTTGCGCCGGTTATTGAATACCGTAGCTATTTCGCAACCCCCGAAGCCCATCGCAGCCCCGCCATCGCGCGGGCTTTCATGCGGCACTTGCGGCTCCACACGTTGAAGAACCCTTTACCAGCGCCTAGTTGTTAGCTGTTGGCAAGCTTTTTCCAAAACAGAGTTTTCTGACGATGATGGGTCTGAAGCGCCGCCAAAAACGCGGTGTGATCTGGCTGATCCAGATAATCCTCGATCTCACCATCTAGCGCGGCACAATCGGCAAGGTGATCCGCTGCCTGCCCATATTGCAGGCGGTTGGCATCGTTGAGAATGTCCACAATTAGGCTTCGCCACACCAAAACGGCCGCCAAGGGAAAGCGCAGGCGCAAAGCTTCGGCCGCTTGGGTACGTGCGGACGGGGATAGGCCGAGCAAGTCATGCGGGCGATTCAACACGAGAGTCGCGAGGCCGGGGTGATCCGGCCAGTCGGTCAAAAAGGCAAGTGCGGCGCCCATTTCGGGGAACTCTTGCGCATATTGGCGGGCGCGATCTTCGGCCTCGACATCGTCAAAATCCGGAAGTTCGGCCAGATGCGCGCGCAGATGTTCAACATCAAGCCGAGTTTCAAAACACTGCCAGCGATGGGCCTGCACGGCGTCTTTGTCGCCGCGCGCCAAAAGGCAGGTGATATAGGCGGCGTCCCAGTCGGCCTGCCCGTCTTCGGGCCCGTCTGGGCGCGCGTTGTCCAGATACTCCAACGCCTCATCGATACGATTTTGCGCCATCAAAAGGGTGGCGATTTCAGCGGCTGTTCCGGGATGGAGCAGGGCCGTCGGGGCATATTGTGCGATAACCGCGTCGGTATCGCCCTCGGCTTCGGCGATGTCTTGGCGCAGATTGCGAATAAGGCGGGCCTTTTTCTCAGCATGGTAATTGCCGGACTCACTGCGCAAGGCTCGTAGAAACGCCAAGGCCTCGTGATCCATGTCGGGTTCTTGCAGCGGCTCAGCTTCATAGGCATCAATATGGGCCTTGAGATGGCCAAACCCAGTGGTCCCAAGCGCAGGACCAAGCGTTGCGATGATGCCGTCAAAGGTGCCAAACCCATCCTCGGAAACGGCGTTCCAGATCCGATCAGCCAGAGCCTCGGGGTCAAGCAAGGCCCGTTCCGCAATCGGCCCCAAAGCGGCGCGGGTGTTGTCGAACATCTCGGTGATTTCACCGGTTTTGTCATCGGTTCGAGTAAAGACCGCCGGGGCGAGTTCCAGAAATTGCCAAAGCAGATCGAAACCAAGCGCTGCGTCATCCGGAGCGATACGCGCTGTGATCATCTCGGCCTGCGTTTGTAGGTCTTTGACAAAGGCTTTGCGCTTGCGCCAGCCAATATTGCTTTGGGATCGGCGGAGGGTGACCAACCGTTTGCGCACATCACGCCCGAGTTCTTGGGGGCCAAGGTTGTGGCTCAACTCCAAGCGCAACCGACGTTTGATATCGGCGCTGCCGGTACTGACATCAATCAACAACTCGGCCAGCCGGTCGGCTCCGAGTGCCGCGAGATTTTGTGCATTTAGGGTCTTCTTTGACATGTCACGACTGTGACAGCGCCATTTTAGAGGTGCAAGCAGGATGCGGCTTGTTCAAGGGCTTTCACAAAATTGGACTGGTCAAATTTCACATTTTTGGCGCTTAATGGTTGCCTTCTTGACGGCTAAAAGGACAAACCAATACGAAAGATTTGCTGTTATGACCCTTGATTCCATGCCCCACTTGTACCCTAGCGTTTGCCCGTTGGATTGCCCCGACACTTGTAGCCTTATGGCCGAAGTGCGGGATGGACAGTTGGTCAAGGTCAAAGGATCAAAGGCCAATCCGTTCACTGATGGCGTTATTTGCAACAAAGTGGCCCGCTATTACCCGGATTTTGTCCATGGCAAAGCACGGCTTACCCATCCGCTGCGTCGGGTTGGGCCGCGCGGATCGGGCCAATATGAACGGATCACTTGGGATGACGCCTTGGATCTGGTGCATGACGGGTTCACCCGTGCCATCGCCGCCCATGGGCCGGAAACCATTTTGCCGTTTAACTACGCCGGGCCTCATGGGGAATTGGCAGGCGGGTCTATGGATCGGCGGTTTTTCTATCAGATGGGCGCAACAATGCTCAACCGCGGGCCGCTTTGCGGTGGTGTGCGCGGTGGGGCCTATTCGAGCCTGTTTGGCAACGCGCCGGGCATGCCTCCGATGCAGGTTTTGCAGTCCGATCTGGTGCTGGTTTGGGGCAACAATGTTACAGTGTCCAACTTGCACTTGGCCCCTTTGTTAAAGCAGATGCGCGCCAAAGGTGGCCGGTTGGTGATCATTGACCCCAAGCGGATCAAGATCGCTGAACAATGCGACATGCATGTCATGTTGCGCCCCGGTACTGACGTTGTCTTGGCCATGGGGCTGGCGGCGGCATTGGAACGGCGCGGGGCGTTGGATTCAGAGTTCATCGCGGCGTGGGTCGAGGGGTTTGACGCCTATATGGCCCAAGCGCGTCAGTACACGCCCGAGGTAGTGAGCGACACCTGTGGTATTGAGTTGGCGCAATTTGATGCTTTGATCGACATGATCATCGCCGCAAAAAACATGGCCTGTTCGCTTGGCAATGGGATCGAACGGGGGAAATCCGGTGGCTCAGGGCTACGCGCCGCAATGGCCCTGCCTGGGTTGACGGGGCATCATGGGCGACTTGGGGCCGGAGTGCTGGCGAAATCTGGCCTTGCCACGCCGAAAACCACGGCACGTTTGCAAGGCGACCACCTGCAAAAACCCGGTACACGGGTGCTCAATATCGTCGATCTTGGCGCGGCGTTGCAAGATGATCAACTTGATCCTCCGATCACCGCTGCGATGATTTACAACCACAATCCGGTGGCAACCCATCCAGATCAAGCTAATCTTATCAAGGGCTTGATGCGTGATGATCTGTTTCTGGTCGGCTGTGATGTGGTGATGACCGACAGCATGGCGTTGTGTGACGTGATCCTGCCAGCCGCGAGCCATTTCGAGTTTGATGACATCTATGGTGCCTATGGCCAGAACTATTTGCAACGGGCCGAACCGGTAATCCCCTGTGTTGGTGAAAGCCTTCCCAACACCGAAATTTTCCGTCGGCTTGCGGCGCGGTTTGGCTATACCGATCCCGAGTTTCAGGCAAGTGACCGGCAATTGATCGATGAGGCGATTGACGGTGATCACCCCCTATTGAAAGGCCGTAAACCCAGTGAGATCGCCCTAGATGCCGCGATTGAATTGACCGCACAGGATGGTGTGCCGATGATCATGTGTGACACGGTCAAACCTGCGACACCCTCTGGCAAGATCGAGCTGTTTAGCGCGGCCTATGAGGCCCAAAACGGTTTTGGCGTGCCGCGCTATGTGCCCATCGGCCAAGACCTGCCGTTTGTTTTGATCACGCCAAGTTCGGACAAGCGGACCAACGCAACGTTTGGCAGCGACACCGCGTCTTTGGGACCTGAGATTGTTGAAATCAACCCGGCCGATGCATTGGAACGTGGGTTGAGAGATGGACAAGAGGTGTCCGTTTGGAACACGCGTGGTGACGTGCGTTTGCTACTGAAAATCAGTGACGCAACACGGCCCGGCGTGCTCTATTCACCCAAAGGCACATGGCGGGCCAGCTCCTCCACCGGGTTTACCGTCAATGCGTTGATCCCTTCGGATGTCAGAACGGATATCGAAGACGGGGCCTGTTACAACGAGACCTTTGTTGATGTTCGACCGGTGGGGTGATTGTCGTTCAATTGGCGCTGCTGTAGCGTTCTGGAATGAATAGTTTCTGCAGTCCAATATGACCCAAACGCCTTGGCTTGGCTTTTCGATTGACCGCACATCTCCGATGCCGATCTTTGAACAGATTTGTACGGCGATGCGCGCGGCAATTGTCGCCGGGGAATTGCGACAGGGTCAGCGCTTGCCCGCGACACGGGTGTTCGCGACGGAACTTGGGTTGTCTCGGTCAACCGTGGTCACCGCCTATGAACAGCTTGTCGCCGAAGGCTATCTGCAAAGTGTCCAAGGGTCGGGCTATACCATTTGTGCGATGGGGGAAGTTGAACTCGAAAACTCTCGCACGAAACCAAAGGACGAACCGGCGGATGTCTCGGGGCTGGCCATACCCTTTGAATCCGGTCAGCCCGATATGCGCCTGTTTCCCCATCGTCAATGGGCCAAGGCGGTGGCGCGGGTCTGTCGCACCAACCCAGAAGCAATGTTGATTGGTGGCGGGCCGTTTGGCAATTTTGACCTGCGTCGCGCCATCGCCGCGCATGTTGCAGAATGGCGCGGACTTCAGGCCTCGGGGCATCAGGTGATTGTGACGGCTGGATCGTCAGATGCGCTTGATATCTGCCTGCGTGGGTTGGCACAAAACGGCGACACCATCGGCATTGAAACGCCGGGCTACCAACCGATCCACCATTTCGCCAAGGCGCAGGGGTTAAAGCCGCATTGGCTTGCTATTGACGCAGGCGGTGCGCGGTTGCCCCAAAGCACGCCGGATCCGCGGGTTGTGGTGCTAACGCCGTCACAACAATACCCGCTTGGTGGGGCAATGACGCCAAGCCGACGTCAGGAGTTTATTCGCTGGGCGGACGTCAATAACAGTTGGATCATCGAAGATGATTACGACAGCGAATTTCGTTATTCCGGGCGTCCCATTCCCGCCATGGCCGGCTTTGATCAACTCAATCGCACGGTCTATATTGGCAGTTTTTCCAAGATTTTCTCAAACGCCCTGCGGCTGGGCTATATCGTAGCGCCGCAGGGGTTGATGGACCAATTTCGCGCCGCCATCCGACAAACAGGTTTGCGGGCAAGCTATATGCCGCAACAGGCCTTGGCAGAGTTCATGGAGTCCGGCGAATTTTACCGACATTTGCGTCGGGTGCGTCGGGTTTATGGGGAACGACGTCGCTATTTGCTCGACAGATTGGTGGAGGATTTCGGTCAATTTGGTACGTTTGAAGACCATCAGGCAGGGATGCAGGTGGTCTTTCATCTGAAGTCTGATCTGCGTGACACAAAAATTGTGGAACACGCGCACTCACTGGGGCTGGATATTGAAGCGCTTTCAGGCTGTGCCTTTGTTCCGAGAGGGGAAAACGGCTTGATCCTTGGCTTTTGCGGTTACCAGATTGAAGATATGAGCGCGGCGCTGGACCGGCTGAAGCTCTGTTTCTGACCGGGTTAAAACCGTGTCGATCTAGGCCGGTGTTCTCAAAACCTCGGCAATGGTCGCCAACAATTCCGCTCGGCGGATCGGTTTCATCAGTCGGATGTCTTCTTGACGTAGACCATTGCCATGTACTGTGGCCTCGGCGGCATACCCAGTTAGAAAAATCGCCGGAAGGTCCGGTCGAATAGCGCGCAGTTCACGGACCAATCCGGGGCCAAGCAAGCGACCGGGCATGACAACATCCGTGACCAGAAGATCAAAGTCGTGATCCTTTTCGAAAACCTCCAAGGCGGCGTCGCCCGAGGTCGCGGCAACAACGTCATAGCCTGCTTTGCGCAAAACAGAGACAAGAATTGCCAAAACGCCGCTTTCATCTTCGGCCACCAAAATGCGACCGCCTTGTGGAGGCGCACCTAGGCGGGCATCCGCAACCAGAGGGTCGGGGGCGATATCAGCGGGGGCCATCGCATTGAAGAATAGCTTGAAAGTCGTGCCGACCCGTTCTTCGCTATAGACACGCACCGTGCCGCCGGATTGGCGAATGAAACCATCAATCATCGACAAACCAAGCCCAGAGCCGTCACCGGGCGGCTTGGTGGTGAAAAAGGGCTCAAACACTTGTTTCAACGTGTCTTTGGCAATTCCATGCCCGGTGTCACTTACCGCCATCATAACGTATTCGCCCGGATCGATATCCTCAAACTTGCTTTGAATCGTTTCTGTATCAATGACCAAATTGGCGGTTTCGATTGTCAGCTTGCCGCCGTCGTGCATCGCGTCGCGGGCGTTGATAATCAGGTTGAGCAAAGCGCTTTCGGTTGAGCTTGGATCGGCGCGAATGGTCCAAAGATCGTCGGCCAGATGCGTGTTTACCTCGATATGAGAGGGCAGGGTGCGCATGATCCAGTTTTGAGTGTTTAAGATCAGGTCATTTAGATGAAGCTCGGCCGGTTCCAGTTTGGCCTTGCGCGCAAAAGCCAACATGTTGCGTGTGAGATCCGCCCCACGGGTTGTGGCGTTGATGCTGGCATCCAGCATCTTGAGCAAATCTGGGTCCGTTATCTCATCGCGGGCCAGCTCAAGGTTGCCAAGTATGACCGCCAGAAGGTTGTTAAAATCATGCGCAACACCACCGGTTAGCTGCCCAATGGCTTCGCCACGTTGAGATTTAACAAGCGCGTCTTCGGCCAAGTGTTTTTCAGTTGCGTCAATCATGATCCCTTCGAGTTCGATGTCGCCATTGTCCGCCTTTACCGGACGCCCGCGTTCCCAGACCCAGCGTTGATCACCATCCAACGTGGTAACCCCATATTCGATCTCGTAAGGAATGTTTTGGGCCACTGCGTCGTCAATCACCTGCCGCAGGTATTGTTTGTCTGAAACATCTACTTGAAACAGGCTTTCGCTTCCAAACCTGTCCCAGTCATCAATTTGCCGAAATGGTTCAACAAACTGACGATAGTACCCCTTGCTGCGATAAACCGCTGACCAATTCTCATCGAGGCGAATCCGAAACAAGGCACCGGGAAGGTTATCGACGAGATTTGAGAGTTTGGCACGACTGTCTTTCAGGTCTTCACTCAGCTCGACTTGATCGGTGATGTCCAAAAGCACCCCAAGGGTCGAATTGACCCGCCCGGCATCGTCGTATCCAGGTTCCGTCCATTGTTTGAGATGGCGGATCGACCCATCGTCCCGGACAATACGCACCGTAATCGTCCAGCCCGTGCCGGTTTCACAAGCGGCTTCGACGAGGTCGCGATACCGGTCCCGGTCCTCTGGATGGTACCACAGCTGATCATGAGCAAAGGAATCTGTGCGTTCCAAATAGTCGTCAACCGAAACGCCAAAGATTTTAGCCATTTCCGGCGAGCAATAGGAACAACGATTTTCGTCGCGGTCCCAGATCCAATGCCCCAGATTCGCCAATTTAGAGGCATTCCGATAGCGTTGGGCAATTGCGTTGAGTTCCGCCTCTTGCTCGACCCGGTCGGTGATATCACGGGTCACACCAATATAGCCGGTAAACTTGCCGGTTGCGTCGAATTGCGGTTCCCCATTCGCCTCGCGATAGCTTTTGCTGCCGTCTGGGTTGTGATCAATAAGGGCAAGGTCCTTGATGATCTCATGGTTTTTCATGGCGGCAATGACCGTTTCCCAATCACCATTCAAGGGTTGCCGGGATGAAACTTCCCAAGGACGTAACCCTATCAAATGGGCCCCTTCGGGCGCGACGGTTGTTGGTCCACTGATCACCGATGTCACAACAAAATCTTCGTCGGTTTCCCAAAGACGGTCCACCGCCATTTGACTGAACAGGCTGAGGCGTTTTTTGTAGTCTGCGACGGTGCTGTCGGTGTCGACAAACTGCGCCTGAGCCATTGAGAGGGAAATCAATCCGGCCACGGCTTCTGCAAAGCGCATTTCTTTGGGGGCTCGTTGTCCGGCAAGGTCATCCTTGGCGCTCGTTGGATATTCGAGCAATAAGGCCCCATAGATGTCGCCGTTTTGCGTCAATGGGCACATAGTAAGGGCTTCGGTTTTCTCATTACCAAGTTGAGCCCCGAGGGATATCAACGCATCTGTGCGGTCACTCTCCATTCGAGAAGTCGTGATGACGGATGCCTTGAGAGCGGCTAGAACAGATGCATCAACCATCAGGGTTTTGGCTTCGCTCTTTGGGACGTTGGGGGCGACCGCCACCTGCTTTAGGTGCCGCAAGTCCGTGCTCAAGGTCCAAATCGAAGTCCGGTGTGCGAGGGACGCGTCGTTGATTGCCTGAGAAAAACACGCCATCTGTTCCGGCAAATGCAAGCCCGCAAAGGGGCGTTGCACCAATAGATCATACAGCGCGGTATCAAGAGAAGAAGAGGAGTCGTTGGCCTGCGTCATGAGTTACAGCATTGACCAACTTGGTTGTTTAACCAAGAAGAATTGAAGTTACGCATGTGTATCAACTGCAATAATTACTCACGTAAAGATATTTGAATGCGACTTTTTGTTGGGTGGTAACCAAAGAGCCTGTCTAGCCGCAGTATTTGCGAATTGCTGCGACGCTGCCTTGAGACCAAATCAGGTTGAGCCAGTGGGAAAACCGGTCCACAAAGATCGAATTGGTGGCCAGATCGCCATAGATATGATGCTGTTGCAACCATGCCTCGGGATCTGATTGTGCGGCGCGCGCGGTGCGTTCAAGGCTGTCCCACTGGGGGTCATTTGCCTCAATCTGCGTTCCGTCTTCGCGGGTTCCGGCACACATGCGGGCCCACAACGCTTCGACCAAAGACAAGCCATCAATCGGGCCATTGGCGTCAAGGGCATCGCGCAAAATCGGCAGGACAAACCCCGGATGTCGGGAAGAACCGTCAAAGGCCACTCGTCGGCTGGTATCATGGATCTCGGGGTTGGCAAAACGTGACTCGATCAGAGAAACATAGGCGGTTGGGTCCATCTCGGGGACTGGCTTGACATAGGGGGCAATCTCTTGGGTTTGCACCTTGCCGAACAAGGCAGAGATGTCGGGGTGCGCCATGCAGCCAGCAATGGTGCCAACCGAAAGCAACTCACCCGCATTGGCCAAAACTTGGTGCCCAGCATTCAGGATGCGGATTTTCATCGACTCGTAGTCGTGGACATCGGGAGTTAGCGTCGCGCCAACCTTGCCCCAATCTGGACGGCCGGCGCAAAAATCATCCTCGATGACCCATTGGCGGAAGTTCTCATGTGACACCGGTGCGGCGTCATCAATGCCGATTGTTTGGACAAGCTGCAATTCTTGCGGACCAGTGGCGGGCACAATGCAATCCACCATCGAATCCGGAAAGGCCCCAAAGGTGTTGATCCAAAGAGCCAAGTCAGGATCAATAAGACGCGCAACCGAAAGCACGGCCCTGCGGGTTATCTTGCCATTGCCCTGAAGATTGTCACAGCTTTGGACGGTAAAGGGGCCGATCCCGGCTGCGCGACGGGCGGCCAAGGCCGCAACGATAGCGCCAAACACACTTTTAGGGTGGTCTGGGTGCGAAATGTCATGCTGAATATCGGGATGGCTTTCGTCAAAACCCTTGCTTGGATCCGAGTAGTACCCGCCCTCAGTGATTGTTAGCGATACGATGCGAATACGCGGATCGCTCATGGCAGCAATCAATGCGCGGTTGCCGTCTTCGATCGGCAAATAGTCAATCATCGCCCCAGTGACCTCGGCGGACATGCCGGATGGGTCTAGTTCGATCAGGGTCGATAGGCAATCCTGCGCCAAAAGCCGGTCGCGCATGGCTTGGTCATAGGGGCGCACGCCAGCGCCGATAATGGCCCAATCATGGGCCAAGCCTTGTTGCATCAACCGATGGAGATACCACGCCTGATGGGCGCGATGAAAGTTGCCCAGCCCGATATGGATGATACCGGGGGTTAGTGACGCGCGGTCATAGTTTGGTACGGCGATGCTGCCTGGCAACATGTGCAAGGTCTCGTTCGAGAGTTTCATGGCTGTCACCTCCTGCAAAAAATCGTCCATCAGCTCATCCATTGCCCGCCATCGACATTGTAGGTTTGCGCAACGATGTAGTCGGCGTCATCGCTGGCAAGGAACACCGCCATTCCGGTTAGGTCAGCGGCGTGGCCCATGCGGCCATAGGGGACGGATTGGGCCACTTCGCGTTTCTTTTGGCCGGGGGCTTTGCCTTCGTATTTGGCAAAAAAAGCATCGACTCCGTCCCAGTGTTCGCCATCCACAACACCCGGCGCGATGGCGTTGACCTTGATGCCGTGGGTGATCAGATTGAGGCCTGCCGATTGGGTCAGGCTGATGATTGCGGCCTTGGTGGCGCAATAGACCGCGACCAGAGGTTCGCCGCGCCGACCCGCTTGGCTAGCCATGTTGATGATATGCCCGCCCTTGCCCCGCGCGATCATATGCTTGGCCACCGCCTGAAGCGTGAAAAGCGTGCCCGCGACATTGATGTCAAAGGCGCGGGAGTAATCGGCGCGGGTGATTTCCGCAATCGGGGCGGCGGTGAAAATGGCGGCGTTGTTGATCAGAATGTCGATATGACCAAGCGTTTCAACGGCTTGGGCGACAGCGGTGTCGATGCTGGTTTGGTCGGACACGTCCATATGAATAGCGACGGCACCAATTTCATCAGCGGTCTTTTTAGCGGCCGCCATGTCGATATCGGCAATGGCCACGCGCGCGCCCTCGGCGATGTAGCGCTCTGCAAACGCCCGGCCGATGCCGCGTGCGGCACCGGTGATCAACGCGGTTTTTCCAGCCAACCGGGTCATGCGAGGCGCAACCCGTCAGCACCAAAGCGGTGCAGATGCGCCGGATCAGGGGTGAGGAAAACCTTGGACCCATAGGACAGCGACAACTCCCCACCGGCGCGCACGGTCAACGGATCGGGGAAGGCATCGCATTTGACATGAAAGAACGTGTCAGAGCCAAGATGTTCAGAGACGCCGACTGTTCCGGCCCAAGTGCCTTCGGTCTCAGAAATGCTGATATGCTCGGGGCGGGTGCCAATTGTGTGGGCATCATGTTTGGCGGCCTCGGGCCCCTGGAGCAGGTTCATTTTCGGCGAGCCGATAAACCCGGCGACAAAGGTGTTGCGCGGCGCGCGGTAAAGCTCAAGCGGGCTGCCGACCTGTTCGATAACACCGGCTTGTAACACAACGATTTTGTCGGCCATGGTCATGGCTTCGACCTGATCATGGGTCACGTAGATCATCGTGGTGGCAAGGCGCTTGTGCAGCTCGGAGATTTCCAGACGCATGCCGACACGCAGGGCGGCATCGAGGTTTGACAAAGGTTCGTCAAACAAGAAAGCCGAGGGTTCGCGAACAATGGCACGGCCAATGGCAACACGCTGACGCTGACCGCCCGAAAGCTGACCGGGGCGGCGATCAAGGTAGTCGGTGAGGTTGAGGGCGGCGGCGGCACCGTCGATCCGGCGCTTTTGCTCATCCTCGGGGACACCGGCCATTTTCATCGGAAAAGCGATGTTCTTGCGCACCGACATATGCGGATAAAGCGCGTAGGATTGGAACACCATCGCCAATCCACGTTTGGCGGGGGGCACATGGGTCGCATCCTGATCGTCAATGCGAATATGGCCATCGGTGGTGTCTTCGAGCCCGGCAATCAGGCGGAGCAGGGTGGATTTTCCGCACCCCGAAGGCCCAACAAACACGGTGAATTCGCCGTCTTCGATGGTGAGGTCCAGAGGGGGGATGACTTCTGTGTCACCAAAGCATTTGCGGACTTGGTCCAGTACGATACGTCCCATTGGTCTTTCCTTATTTCACTGCGCCGAAGGTCAAGCCGGATACCAGTTGCTTTTGGCTGAACCAGCCCAAAACAAGGATCGGGCCAATGGCCATGGTGGATGCCGCGCTCAGCTTGGCAAAAAACAGGCCTTCCGGGCTTGAATAGCTGGCGATAAAGGCGGTGAGGGGGGCGGCCTTGGCCGCGGTCAGATTGAGGGTCCAGAAGGCTTCGTTCCAAGCAAGGATGAAGTTCAGGAGCAGGGTTGAAGCGATGCCGGGAATGGCCATCGGGGTGAGCACATGAATGATCTCTTCCTTGAGCGTGGCCCCGTCCATTCGCGCCGCTTCGAGGATTTCGCCGGGAATTTCCTTGAAGTAGGTGTAGAGCATCCAGACGATGATCGGCAGGTTCATAAGCATCAGCACCATGATCAGACCGGCGCGGCTATCCAAAATCCCCAGTTTGATGAAGATCAGGTAGATCGGGTAAAGAACGCCAACCGCGGGCAACATCTTGGTCGAGAGCATCCACATCAGAATGTCTTTGGTCCGCTTGGAAGGCACAAAGGCCATGGACCAGGCGGCAGGCACCGCGATGATGATGCCAAGAACAGTCGAGCCCCCGGCGATGATGATCGAATTCCACAAGAAACGCATGTAGTTAGAGCGTTCCATCACCGCGGCATAGTTTTCCAGCGTCCAGTCGAAGGCAAGGAATACAGGCGGGTCGGCGATTGCGGTGGCTTCGGTTTTGAAACTGGTCAGGATGGTCCAGAGGATCGGAAAGAAGATCAACAGACCAACCGACCAAGCGGCGACAGAATTGATAAGTTTGCGTTGTGGTGTAACTGAGCGGGCCATGGTTTTTCCTTACGCGTCCAGGTTCTTGCCAACGATGCGCATCAAGAAGATGGCGACGATATTGGCGAGGATGATGGCGTAAACACCGCCTGCGGAACCGAGGCCGACGTTTTGGCTTTCGAGAACGCGTTGATAGATCAGGTAAGTCAGGGTTTTGGTGCCAAAGCTGCCTTGGGTGGTGACAAAGATTTCCGCAAAGATGCCAAGCAGGAAGATGGTTTGGATCAACACAACAACAGTGATGGCGCGGCCAAGGTGGGGCAGGGTGATGTACCCAAAGCGTTTGAGCGGCGGTGCCCCATCCATTTCGGCGGCTTCAAGCTGTTCGCGATCCAGTGATTGAATGGCGGTGAGCAAAATCAGCGTCGCAAAGGGCAGCCATTGCCAGGACACGATCATTGTAATGGATTGCAGCGAGGCTTGGCTAAGCCATGATATGGGTTCTGCGCCAAAGAATTTCCAAAGATGGGCAAAGAGCCCGTTCACCGGGTCCATGAACATATTCTTCCAGACCAGCGCCGATACGGTGGGCATGACGAAAAACGGTGCGATGACGAGAATACGCACGATACCCTGGCCCCACATGGGCTGGCTTAGCAAGACGGCCAGGAGCACGCCAAAGACAACTGTGATCGCCAGAACGCCGCCAACCAAAAGGAGCGTGACCTGGATGCTAGGCCAAAACGAACTGGAAGAAACGAAGCGGGCGTAGTTGTCAAAACCGACCCAACCAAGATCGCCGCCGCGCAGCGGTAGATATTTTTTGAACGAAAACCAAAGTGTCATCGTCAGTGGAATAAGCATCCATCCCAAAAGCAGGATAACAGCGGGGGCCATCATTAGCCGGGCTGCGGATCTTGATTGCTGGGTAGCCATGTCAAACCTCTCCTATGCTGGCGGCGCGGAGGCCGTCAGGGGGATGGTGGCGGGAATTGGGAAAGAGTGCCAGAGGGGGAAGCGAGGTGTTCGCCCCTCTGACGGGGAGGAAGGATTAGTAGCCTGCGGCTTCCATCTCTTCCGAGGTCAAGGCTTGTGCCTTGGCCAGAGCTTCAGCGGCGGTCTGTTGACCGGCCAGTGCGGCAGAGAATTCCTGTCCAACCTGGCTTGCGATACCGGCAAATTCCGGGATGGCGGCGAATTGCACACCAACATATGGAACCGGATCAACGGTTGGGTTGTTTGGATCTGCTGACAGGATGCTGTCGAGGGTCATTTTGGCGAAGGGGATGTCCTTGTAGTTCTCGTTCTCATAGAGCGAGACACGAGCGCCCGGAGGAACGTTTGCCCAACCTTCTTTTTCAGCAACGAGTTCGATGTAGTCCTTGGATGTGGCCCACTGAATGAACTCTTTCGCGGGGCCTTCTTTCTGAGTGCCAGCCGGGATTGCAAGCGCCCATGCCCAGAGCCAGTTGCCGCGCTTGCCAAGACCGGTGTCGGGGGCAAGGGCAAAGCTCACCTTGTCGGCCACGGTGGAGTCGTTGGGATTTGTCACGAAGGATGCCGCAACGGTGGCGTCGATCCACATGCCGCATTTGCCCTGTTGGAACAGCGACAGGTTTTCGTTGAACCCGTTGTTCGATGCACCGGGAGGGCCCGCGTCATTCATCAACTCGATGTAGAAGTTGAGAGTGTTCGACCAAGCGTCACTGTCAAACTGTGGTTTCCAGTTTTCGTCAAACCAACGTGCGCCAAAGGCGTTGGAGGTTGCGGTCAGGAAGGCCATGTTCTCGCCCCAACCGGCCTTGCCGCGCAGGCAGATGCCATAGATTTCGGCGTCTTTGTCGGTCATTTTGCGCGCAGCATCAGCGACAAAATCCCACGTCGGCGCGTCAGGCATGTCCAGCCCGGCTTTTTCCATCAGGTCGCTGCGATACATGATCATCGAGCTTTCGCCATAGAATGGCGCGGCATACATGGTGCCTTCGTGCGATAGGCCGCCGCGCATGGCTGGCAGAATATCGTCGATGTCATAGTCCGCAGGCAGGTCGTCAAGCCCAACAAGCCAGCCGTTTTTCGCCCAGATCGGGGTTTCGTACATGCCGATTGTCATGATGTCGAACTGACCGCCCTTGGCGGAAATATCGGTGGTAACCCGCTGGCGAAGAACGTTTTCCTCCAGTGTGACCCACTCAACCTCATGGCCTGTTTTGGCGGTGAAATCGGCGGTCATTCCTTGCATGCGGATCATGTCACCGTTGTTCACGGTAGCAATTGTAATGGTCTCGGCGAATGCGCCGCTTGTCGCGATAAGCGATAGCGCTGTTGCCGCCCCAAATGCGTATTTCAAAGACATCCGAAATCCTCCCTTTTGGATGTTACTCCCCAACGCTACGAGAAAATATATCGCGACGTCAATTAAAAATTGACGCGCGTAAAGAAAAGAAAAAATTGCATTTTAAAACAATAGTTAAGCCGACCCTCTCATAACCAGTCGTCCGTCAAACAACGTGCTTTCGCGGTCTTTTCCCTTGGAGTTTGATTCGATGCAGGCGAAAAGTGTCTCTGCTGATTTCTGGGCAATGGCGGCGTAATCTTGGGCCACAGTGGTCAGCGTCGGGCAGGTGTAGCGCGAAAACGGGTGGTCATCGTGACCCGCAACGCGAAGGGCACAACCGGCGCCGATGCCAACCCGCATCCCCAATCCGTAGGCCGCCGACAGAAACCCGATGGCAAGACGGTCATTACTGCATAAAACCGTATCAGACGGCAAAGCGCGGTCGGAAATCACCCGCGTTCCCTCACGGAACCCGATTTCTTCAAAGTCCCAACCTTCACCCTCCACTTGGATCAACATGGGTTGATGGCCGAGGGCTTCCATCACATCGCAATACGTCTTGCGACGGCGGTAGGCGTTTGGGTTTGACGGCGTCTTCATCTCAAAAAACGCCGGGGCCTGGCCGGTGCGGCACAAGTATTTGCACATCATTTCGGTGGCCTGGGCATTGTTGTGGCCAATAAATCCGGCTCCGATGTCGTCAAGCTGATTGTCGAAGAGAACTGTTGGCACGTCATCGCAAAACTGCGCAATCGCCTCACGGTTAGATGCCCGCCCAAGAGGAGCCATCAAAACGCCTGCGGGTTTGATGGCGCGCAGATTGTCCAGATTGCCCACCTCTTGCCGAGGATCGCCATGCGAGCCAAGCAAAACCGGTCGAAACCCGGCGTCGATCACATGGGCTTCGATATTGCGGGCAATTTCGGCGAAAAACGGGTCAGCGAGATAGGGCACAATGATCCCAATATTTTTGGTCAACCGCCGGTTTTGGTTCATCGCGTACATGTTGGGGCGGTAGTCATGCAGCTGTAGCGCCGCTTCAATTTTTAGACGTGTCGATTTGCGGACACTGTCCGGGTCATTGAAGTATTTGGAGAGCGTTGGCCGTGAAATACCACTCACCGAAGCAAAATCTTCCATATTTTTGATTTTTGCTTCGCTCATTCGTCGCTTCCTCCGCCATTTGGGTGACACGTTGCCTCATGTTAGTTGACGCGCGCCAAATTTTCCAGAGTGCGGAGCCGTCTCAGCTACAAATGGACGTCGGTTTGGGCCTCGATGGATTCAACTAGTTTCAACGCAGCCTCGGACGGGACCAAAGAGCCCAATTTTTGCGCCAAACTCTGACCACGGGAAAGGTGGCCAGAGACACTATTTTGACCCACAGTGAGATAGAGGGATAAGGTTCGCTGCCGTCAGGAAGTCCAAATGACATTCGACCATCGAACCTGGTGAGCACAGGCCGCATGATTGAAGGTGCAAAGATCAGCGCAATTGAGGGCAAGCGTGGATTGATGGGGTGCGGCCAACTGGCCGATATCCACATGTAGAAATGTCCCGTTTTGAATCGGCACCGGGGCAGTCGCCCCAGTGCTTTCCCTTCGTTCTGTATTATTTGAGATAGTCCAACCAAGGGGATTGTTCGGCAATCATATGATCGACCATCGCGTCAATGCCCTTGGATTTGGTGACAACCGGATCGACCAGCAAGGCTTGAACAACAAGATCACGGCTCTTCTGCAAGATCGCTTCTGTCGTCATGTCGTGCACGCCGATTTGATTGCTCAAGAGACCGCGAACACCGGCGGGAATATCGACCGCAATCCCGTGCAGACCGGACTCGTCAATGATCGCCGGGACCTCGACACAAATCCAATCGGGCAGGTTCGCGACAAAGCCCTTGTTGGGAATATTCACAGCGGCTTCTTCATAGGACGGTGCGCCGGTCAGCGCTTCCATGATTGGGACCACGCGTTCTTTCAACATGTCCTCGATCTTGGGCTCGGTTTTGCCAAGGAAGTTGCGGTAATAAGTGTAGAAATCCAAAATTCCCTGATGATCCGAACAATCATGCGCCCATTGGATGTATTCGCCAAAATGGCTGTCATAAGTGATTGGCAGGGTGCCGAATTTCTCAAGCACAAAGGCAAAGAGCCAACGATCCGACCACGGGCGAATGGTCTCGATCTCGCTTAGATCGACGTTCATCCACCCTTCGGTTTCGATGGATGTTCCGGTTTTACGCGAGGCTTGCAGAATTTCGGAATAGCCGGGTTTGGTGCCAAAATAGGCCGCGGCCTTTGCACGTACATCGTCATAGGCGCTTGAACCGTCTTGCACATAGGTGACATCCGTCATGACGGAGAAATGGTTCAAGCCACCGGCGCGATAGCTAATTTCGGAGCGATCCACGCCCAGCAAAGGAGCCAAGTGACGCTCTAGCGATGCGATTTCATGACACATGCCCACAAATTGCAGATCGGGGAATTTGCGATGTACCGTGGTGCAAATACGGCTCATTGGGTTGGAATAGTTGAAGACGGTTGCGTCTGGGCAAACGTCCATAACCTTTTGGCAAATATCGAGGATTGGGGGGATGATCCGTAGGCTGTGAAACAACCCGCCAGGCCCCCCGTTTTCGCCGTAAACCTGTTGGATTCCGTATTGCTGGGGCACCTTCCAATCGAGATCCCAAAGGGCAAATCTATCACCAACTTCGATGGAAATCACAACAAAACGCGCACCTTGCAGGGCGACATCGAGGTCGGTTGTGGCGCTGAGTTTGTGGGGCAAGCGCTTGGCGGCAACAAACTCCTGAGCGGCTTGCAAAGTGCGTTTTGCCGCCGTCAGGTTGATGTCATGCAGCACGATTTCCGCGCCGCTTAAATGCTTGCTCTGAAAGATATCGCCGAGCATTCCGGAGCCGAACTGAAGGCTTCCGGCGCCGACAAGAACAATCTTGGTCATGGTGTCTGTCCTGTTTTGTGCGTGATGCACGTCTTAGTGAAGGTTATCGAATGGCCCGATCGAGGCCGTCAAAGCGGTGTGCATGGCCGGATCGAGGGCGCAGGCTCAGGTGGGTGCCAAGCCCGATGTTTTGCTTACCGGGCTGGCGCACAATCAGCGGTTCTTGGGCCCCGATTTCAACAAAGAGAAAGTGATCGGACCCGAGGTTTTCAGCATGGACAATTTTGCCGGACCAAAGCGCCTCGGCCTCCGCGCAGGTCTCGATATGTTCGGCGCGAATTCCGTAGGTGGCACAGTCATGTGCCGCCGCCAGATCACCCGTCAGCAAGTTCATTTTAGGAGAGCCAATGAAACCGGCCACAAAAACACTGTTGGGGGCATCATAAAGTTCTTCCGGTGTGCCGACTTGTTCAACCAGCCCATCGCGAAGCACGCAAATCCGATCGGCCAAAGTCATGGCTTCGACCTGATCATGAGTGACGTAAATCATCGTCACACCGTCCATTTCGTGATGTAACCGGGCGATTTCCAAACGGGTCTGAACGCGCAGCGCCGCGTCGAGGTTGGACAGCGGCTCATCAAACAAGAACACGCGTGGGTCCCGCACAATGGCGCGGCCAATCGCGACCCGCTGACGTTGTCCACCGGATAGGGCCTTGGGTTTGCGATTCAACAGATGGTCAATTTGTAACATCTTGGCCGCGGCCGTCACCCGTGCGTTCATGTCCTCCTTGGAAGACTTGGCCAGCTTCATCCCAAATGCCATGTTGTCGAATACGCTCATGTGTGGGTAAAGCGCGTAGGACTGGAAGACCATGGCAACACCGCGTTTGGAGGGGATGTGGTCATTGACACGCGTTCCGTCAAACTCAAGATCGCCGCTGCTGATTTCTTCTAGTCCCGAAATCAGCCGTAACAGGGTCGATTTTCCACATCCCGACGGGCCAACGAAGACCATGAACTCACCCTTGCGGATGTCCAGGTCGACGCCTTTGATGACATCCACAGCGCCAAAGCTTTTGCGCAGATTTTTCAGCTTTATCTCAGCCATTGCAGGTTATCCTTTGACGCCGCCAGCGGTCAGGCCAGCCACGATTTTGCGTTGAAAGATCAGGACGAGAATGATGAGGGGCACCGTTACAATGACCGATGCCGCCATCAAAAGCCCCCATGGGGTTTCGAACTCGCTACTGCCGGTCAGCAAGGCAATCGCCACCGGTACGGTGCGCTGGCTGTCCGACGCGGTAAAGGTCAGAGCAAAGAGGAACTCGTTCCACGCACCGATAAACGCGAGAAGCCCGGTGGTGACCAAGGCCGGCCACATCAGCGGCAAAAAGACTTGGGTCACGATATTCCACGGCGTCGCGCCGTCGATGATGGCTGCCTCTTCGATTTCGATAGGCAAATCGCGCATAAAGGTGGTCAGAACCCAGACCGTGAAGGGCAGGGTGAAGATTGTGTAGGACATGATCATTGCCCAAGGCGTGTTGTAGATACCAAGGGCGCGCACCAGCTCGAACAACCCGGCCAAAACCGCGATTTGTGGAAACATCGAGACGGCGAGGATCGACATAAGCAGCAACCCACGCCCGCGAAACCGGACCCGCGCCAGAGCGTAAGAGGCGGTGACCGCGAGGACCATGGCAAAACAGACGGTCGATCCTGCAATCAGGAGGGAATTCCAAATGCTTCGGGCAAAATTGCTGTTCGACAACACTTCGACATAGTTGCTGAGGTCAAAGGAGGTCGGAAAATAGTCGATCTCAAACAGCGCCGTGCCGGTTTTGAAGCTGGTGATGATCGCATAGTAAAACGGAAAGACCGCAATGACGACAATGACGATGACAAGTGTATAGAAGCTTGTGGTTTTGACGAAGGCGCTCATGATTTTTCCCCCGAAAGGTCAACGCGACCAAGCCAGATATAGGCGGAGACAACCAACGCAATCAGCGCAAACAGCAGTGTCGATTGTGCCGAGCCATAGGCGAACTTGTCAAAGTCAATGAGGTTTTCACGCGCAATGACCGACATGGTTTTGGTCGCTTTAGAATTGGGGGTGAGCACATAAATCAGGTCAAACACCCGAAGCGCGTCCAGCATTCGAAAAATAACCGCGACCATCAGGGCCGGCCGAATGAGTGGGAGCGTGACACGGAAAAACACACGGATCGGGTGGATGCCATCGACGCGGGCGGCCTCATAAATGTCTTTGGGCACCATCTGAAGCCCAGCAAGGCAGAGCAACGCCATAAAGGGGGTGGTTTTCCAGACATCCACGATCAGAACAGCGGCTAGGGCGGTGTCGGCATTGGCGGTCCACGCGACCTTGGTGTCAATCAAACCGAGCTTGAGCAGCATGTCATTGATGATGCCGAATTGGTCATTAAGCATCCAGCCCCACATACGCGCCGAAACGATTGTCGGGATCGCCCAAGGGATCAAAATAGCGGCGCGCACCCAGCCGCGACCGACGAAATTGCGGTGCAAGACAAGGGCAACACCGAGGCCAAGGATGGTTTCCAATCCAACCGAAACAAGAGCAAAGCGAATAGTGTTCCAGAAGGCGTTCCACCATGCCGGATCGGCCAGAGTTCCACGCCAAATCACCCGGCCGGATGAGAGTTTGCGATAGCTGAGGTAGTTGTCAAAGCCGATCCACTCGCCACCATATAGGCTTGTGAGGGTTGTATCGGTGAACGAAAAATAGATCGTGCGCAACAGCGGCCAGGCGGCCACAAAGAACAGCGCGGCCAGCATCGGAGCAAGGAACCAAAGCGCCGCACGGCGACGTTGCTCGCTCAGGCTTGGACCTGTCGGGGAGTGTGAGAGGCTCATGGCGTGTCCAGAAGTCAGAGATCAGGGGCGGGTTGGCCGGGATGCCCAGACCAACCCTAGGGAGGAGGTTTTACCAGCCGGACCCTTTGAGGTCGGACAGTTCGAGCTCAAGGAGTTCAAGGTTTTCAGCTGCAGTACCATCACCCGAAAGAGTGTTATGCACAGCGGACCAAAACTTGGACGATACCTCGTTGTAGTCGCCTTGTGTCGGGGCCGATGGGCGCGGAACTGCCTGAAGGAACACGTCTTTCCACTGTGGGATAATTGGGGCGGATGCGGCGATATCTGCGTCTTCGTAGAGCGACATGATGGTTGGCAAACGGCTGCCCAGCAAGGCGCGGGTTTTCTGCCCCTCGGGGCTTGCCAGATACATCGCCAGAGAAATCGCGGCGTCCTGGTGTTCCGAATACTTGGAGACGGCAATGTTCCAACCGCCCAGGGTTGCGGCGCTGGTGTTATGACCACCACCAGTGGGCAAGGTGGTCACCCCAAATTTACCTTTGACGGGGCTGTCATCCGTGTTGCCCAAACTGTAGGCATAGGGCCAATTTCGCATGAAAATGGCATTGCCTGTCTGCCAAATGCCGCGTGCTTCTTCTTCTTTGTAGGCCAGAACTCCTTCGGGTGAGATTTTCCCAATCCAGCTTGCCGCGAGTTCAACCGCTGATATGGCCTTTTCGTTGTTGATTGAAATATCGCCGTTGGGCTCAACAATTTGACCACCGCCAAAGCTCTTGACCCATTCCAACGCATTACAGGTCAGGCCTTCGTAGGCGTTGCCTTGCCAGACAAATCCCCAAAGGTCGTCATTGCCTTCGGCACGTTCGGCGTCTTGAATCTTTTGTGCGGTTTCGGTGAGCTCTTCCCATGTCGAAGGCACGCTTGCGCCGTGTTTTTCCAGCAGATCCCTGCGATAGTACAAGGCCGGCGCGTCGGTATAAAGTGGCAAGGCAACCAATTTGTCACCCACTGTTTGACTTTCTACGATTGATGGGAAGTGGCCCTTCATCAACTCGCCAGCAACATCAGACAAATCGACAAACTGCTCGGCTAGTTGCGGCGCCCAAACCACATCGGTTTGATATAAATCGATGTCTTTGTTTCCGGCGGCGAGCCACAGGCGGTATTGCCCAAACTGGTCGGTGGTCGAACTCGGCATCGGGACCAAGGTCACAGTGTGGCCGGTGGCCTCTTCCCATGGCGCAACGATCTTTTCGAAATTCTCGATTTTGGAGCCGGATATGCCCGATGCAAGCGTCACGTTCTCGGCTAGAACAGTCGATGCCGTTGCAACGATAGCAGCAGCGCCTAGCAACGTGTGGGAAATAGAATTGGTCATGTGTTCCTCCTGTTGATGCCGGGCCTCCCGCCCAACCGAAACGTTTCGGATTTGCGTGACACGCTTACCGAAACGTTTCGGATTTATGGATAAATGCATCTTGATCTGTCAAGCGACTTTGTGGACTGGGCGTTTGATCAGTGGCCGTTCCCGGACTTAAGCCTCTGAAAACGCGTTGGAACGGGCTTTGATATTTCTCAAAGACGTTCTCGCATTTCGGTTTGACAGACTTAGAAACCCCACGAAAACAGCCGCGTTACCGCAAAAGTCACGGTAAACTGATCTGCACTGCCCTGTTTGGTGATAGGAGAATCGGCGGCATCATTCAGCAATTGATCCCAGCGCGCACCGCCGATCAACGCCCATTTGTCGTTTATCGCATAGTGCCCGGTCAGGTCCAAACCGGCGCTTAGCGCCCCACCTGAGGCATTGAAGGCCGTGAATTTGCCGCGGCTGGCTGCGGATTCAGATGGGGTGACGCCGAAATAGGTCGACGCGTATTTGTCATTGCCAAACAAAATGCGCGGGCCAAAAGTGACCATTAGTTTGTCATTCGGTCGCGCCACATAGTCAGCTGCTAATTCGCCAACCCAGCCATTGTGGCCGGTCAGCCCATAGCGTGCATCGGCATGGGCTCGGAAATGGCGGTTTCGGTAACCAAAGCCCAAGCCAATCTCTACCGATGTATCAATGTCGTCCAACCCCTCAAGTTCCGAGTGATCCTCCGAACTGCGTTTTTTCACAACGCGGACTGACCCACGCGGACCAAAACCGAGCTTTTCATCGTCCGGATCACGAGAGCCAAACGTATAATCGCCAGGCAATCGCAGGAAGCGAAATCCAAAAGCGATATCAGGGGTGACCTCGTAGTCATCAGATCCGAAATATGTCGGTGACGTCTTTAGACCACCGCCAAAGGCAAACAAGAATTCTGCCGCAGGAGAGGTGGAGGTCTCGACATCCTGTGAGAAACCCCAGTTAGGAAGAGCAATGACTGCGGCGGTGGACAGAAAACGAATGAACATTTGGCGACCTGACGTTCTAGAAGTGTCCACGCGACCCAAAACCGAGGCTTGTGAGGTGTGGTCATCTTGGCGATTGATTTGATCGGTGACATAGCCCCAGTCGGGGGAAGGTCAACGAGTTTGCTGTCTCGCTCTGGCCGACGACGCCCGCTCGATGAACTCAACATCACAAATGCGTTGCATTGATATGTTTTCGTCGCCGCCAATCGCGGCGCAAAGAATGTCAGCCAGCTCTGACCAGCTATCGCTAAACGGGGATCTGGTGACGGTCAAAGACGGATAAAAAGCCGACCCACGGATGTTGTACAACACGTCATCATGCGCGACCACCGACACATCGTCAGGAATGCGGAGCTCCATGGCTTGCAGGGCGGAATAGGCCCCCTTGGCCAAAAGAACATTGCCACAGATCAGCGCGGTTGGCCGATTGGGGCGGTCGTCAAACAGACGGGCAGTGGCCACCATACCATTGCCTTCGGTCATTCGGGCCGAAATCACCAATTCAGGATCGTAAGGCAGGCCCGCGGCGCGCAAACCAGCTTGATACCCCTCGATGCGATATTCGGAAAAGGCATGCCCACGCCGCCCGTTCAACATGGCGATCCGGCTATGCCCCAAATCGGTCAAGTGTTGAACATGGCGCAAAACCACGGCGGCGTTGTCGATGTCAAAATAGGGGTGGGCGGCGTCTTTGGCGGTGCGACCATGAACGACAAACGGCGTGTTCATTGTTTCCAAAAGCTTGACCCGAGGATCATCCAATTCTGTGTCGAGCAAGACAAACCCATCAAACGACCCACTCGCTGCTGCTTGACGATAGACAGGGAGAGGGTCCGCGCCGGGCGGCATCATGTGCAGCACAAATTGCATTCCGCGCTGAAAGAATTCATCGGACAGGCCAGAAATGGTTTCAAGGCTTGACAGGTCCGACGGGCCGGACAATCCACCGGGCCGAATAAGAGACACCAATCCGCTACGCCCAGTAACCAAAGATCGAGCCGATTGATTGACCACATATCCAAGGTCACGCGCTGCGGCATGGACGCGCTCTTTGGTGGCCTCGCTGACATCGGAATGATTGTTCATGGCCCGGCTGACCTGCGTCACCGACAGTCCGAGATGTTTGCTGATATCCTTGAGTGTCGCCATGGTGCCAAGCAATGGCACACAGGGGGGAAAAAGAAAACCACAACGTTTCGGTGGGTTTCGGAGTAGCCCTTGCAAATCCGCACTTTACCTGTGGGCCGCCAACGCTGGCTATTTGCGTATTTCTCTTGCATGTTTGTTCAAAATTGCCGCGCAACCTGTGCCGCTCCCCATTGGTAAAGGACCCGTTTGCCATGACCGATATTCTGCTTGCCGCTTTTGTGTTTCTCGTTGCTGGTGTGGTCGCTGTTCCCATCGCGTCGCGACTTGGGCTTGGCTCTGTGCTTGGCTTCTTGATCGCAGGCATTGCCATCAGCCCGATCCTGGCTTGGCTGCATGTTGACGTGGTTTCGATCCAACATTTTGCCGAGTTTGGCGTTGTGATGATGTTGTTTCTCGTTGGTCTTGAGCTGGAACCAAAAATGCTATGGGACATGCGCGCCAAACTTTTGGGGCTTGGTGGCGGGCAGGTCGGGCTAACCACTGTTGTGGTGATGATGGTCGCGCTGGCCTTTGGTCAACCCTGGACTGTGGCTTTGGCGATTGGCTTGGTCATGGCCTTGTCGTCCACGGCAATCGTTCTTCAAACACTTGGCGAAAAGGGGCTTATGCGGAGCGATGGCGGGCAGGCCAGTTTCTCGGTTCTTTTGTTCCAAGACATCGCTGTGATCCCGATGCTTGCCCTAATCCCCTTGCTGGCCATGCCGGAATTGGTCGAAGCCTTGTCCCATGCGTCACACGGCGACGATGGGCATGGCAGTTCGATGAGCCTTGTCGAGGGTCTTCCGGGGTGGGCTGCGGGCTTGGTCACGCTGGCGGCGATTGCCGGGGTGATCGTCATCGGCTCGCACCTGACCGGCCCGATCTTTCGGTTTATTTCTGGTGCCGAAATGCGCGAGCTGTTCATATCTGCAGCCCTCATGATTGTGATTGGCATTGCGCTTTTGATGTCACTTGTCGGGTTGTCTCCGGCGCTTGGCACCTTTTTGGCCGGGGTTGTTCTGGCCAATAGCGAATATCGCCACGAACTCGAAAGCGACATCGAACCTATCAAAGGGCTGCTCTTGGGTCTGTTCTTTATGACCGTTGGCGCGGGTATCAATTTTACCCTGCTGTTTGACAACTTCGCGCTTATTCTTGGCCTGACGCTTGGCTTGATGGTGGTGAAATCGGCGGTGCTCTTTGTGCTGGCGGTGATCTTCAAATTGCAAGGCGTGGATCGGTGGTTGTTCACGCTCGGCCTTGCCCAGGCCGGTGAATTCGGCTTTGTTTTATTGGCCTTTACTGTGTCCAACGCGGTGATCCCCGGCGATTTGGCCCAGATTTTGCTCCTGATCGTCGCTTTGTCGATGCTCTTTACGCCGGGGCTCTTCATCCTCTTCGACAAGGTTGTCGCGCCGCGTTTTGCCCAAGCTGAACAGCGCGAAGCAGATGAGATTGAAAACCGATCTGATATCATCATCGCCGGACATGGCCGGGTGGGCGGCTTGATCGCTCGGATTTTGCGCGGCTGTGGTATGAACCCGACGGTGATAGATTTCTCCTCAGCTCAGCTTGAAATCCTCAAAGCCTTTGACATGAAAGCCTATTACGGTGACGCAACGCGGCCCGATTTGCTTCATGCCGCAGGAATTTCCGAGGCCAAACTGTTTGTGATTGCCATTGATGACAAGGAACGGATCACCCAATTGGCGAAGTACCTTCAAGCCCATCATCCCGATGTCCACATCGTGGCACGGGCGCTGGACCGCAATCATGTCTATGATCTTTGGGCTACCGGGTGTCGTGACATTATCCGCGAAACCTATGACAGTTCGATGCGTATGGGGCGCAGTTCGATCGAGGCGCTAGGGTTCTCGCGGGAGCAAGCCGATGACATGATCGAGGCGTTTAACGTGCTTGACCGCCGCTTGATGTTGGACGCGGCCCAGCATTACGACCCGGATATCCCGCCGATGGAAAACGAGGCTTACCTGAACTCAATCCGCGAGAAACGCGATGAATGGCAGGCCGAATTGGGTGAACAAATGCAAACTATCATGTCAGGTCCAAACAGGTCATGAGCGATGAACAAGCCAAATTCCTAAACGGAAGTTTAACAACCCATATTGTCACCATGTCGCTGACGGCGGCAGTTGGATTTGTCGCGTTGTTCATCGTTGATCTTGTCGACATGCTGTTCATCTCGATGCTGGGAATAGAAGAGCTGGCGGCAGCGGTCGGATTTGCCGGAACCATCCTGTTTGTCACGACGTCCCTGTCAATTGGGTTGGGTATCGCTGGCGGGGCTTTGGTTGCCAAAGCGCTCGGCGAAGGCAAAGCGGATCGCGCCCGCGAGTTGTTGACACATGTTTTGTTGGTCGGCTTCGTCTTTTCCGTGGTTGTGGCGATTTTGATCTACCAAAACCTGGCCGGATTGACCGCACTGGTTGGGGCATCAGGCCCAACACAGGACTTGGCCGTCTCCTACTTGCAAATTTTGGTCCCAACCATGCCGATCTTCTTGATTGGAATTGTCGGTTCGGCGGCTCTGCGTAGCCACGGCGCGGCGAAACTGTCGATGATGGCCACCCTCAGCGCCGGGGTCGTTAACGCCGTACTTGACCCGATCTTCATTTTCACGCTCGACATGGGGCTTGCAGGGGCGGCCTGGGCCTCGGTCACAGCGCGCGTCACGGTGGCGGGCGTGTCCTTGTGGTATCTCTTCCGCCGCTACGGTGGCCTAGCGACGCTGTCTCCCAAAGCGGTATTGAATGATCTAAAACCGATTGCGGCCATAGCGTTGCCGGCGATGTTGGCCAATGTCGCCACCCCGATAGGCGGAGCCTATGTCACCCGCGCCGCCGCTGAGTTTGGCGAAGCCGCCGTGGCAGGCATGGCGGTGATCGGCCGGGTTACGCCGGTGGCTTTTGCATTGATCTTTGCCATGTCCGGGGCCATCGGCCCGATCATCGGCCAGAATTTCGGAGCGCAGCGGCATGATCGTGTCCGCAAGGCGTTCAACAGCGCTATGGTTTTGATCGTGATCTATGTTTTCCCAGTGGTCGGTGTGCTTTACCTGTCCCGCGATCTGATTGCTGACATGTTCAACGCCACCGGGATCGCCCGCGACTTGATCTATCTGTTTTGCGGGCCATTGTCGTTGCTTTGGATTTTCAATGGGATCATCTTTGTCGCCAATGCATCATTCAACAATCTTGGCCACCCGTTCTATTCCACATGGGTCAATTGGGGCCGCAACACCTTGGGTGTCATCCCCTTTGTCTATTTTGGCGCGCAATATTGGGGGGCTGCCGGGGTTTTGATTGGCCAAATGGCAGGCGGGGCCTTTGTCGCTCTGGTCGCCTTGGTCATGGCCGAACATGTGATGCGCAAAGCTGAGCGGGATAAATGTTGCCCAACCGACAAGCCCGAATTTGCCCGGCATCGCCGCCCCTTTACCATTTTGCATCATCGCAGATGACGGACCGGGGCGGCGTCAGGTTTAGGCGTCGATCTGTTCAACCACCTCGGCAAAGGTTTTGAAGAACTTCCCAGCGAGCTTTTTGGCGGTACTTTGGATCAAACGCGACCCAAGTTGGGCCAGTTTGCCGCCGATTTCAGCCTTGGCCGCATAGGTCAAAATAGTCTGACTACCTTCTTCGCGAAGGGTCACATCGGCCCCACCCTTGGCATGACCGGCGGCGCCACCATTGCCCTGACCGGTTAGGGAAAACGCGCTTGGTGCTCCGGTGGTATCCAAGGTGACATCGCCACTGAACTTGGCCTTAACAGGGCCAACCTTAAGAACAACTTTGGCCTCAAGTTCAGTGTCGGAATGTTTGATAAGTTCTTCGCAGCCCGGAATACACTGGCGCAGGATTTCAGGGTCGTTCAGCGCAGCATAGACATCAGACATAGGAGCGTTGATGGTGATTTCGTCATTCAGTTCCAAGGGGACGTCCTTTTAACAGCAGGGAAATTTGACCGACGCCAAAAGGTCAGCCTGTTCTTTGGTGAGCGGTTTGTAGGCAAGGCGTTTGCGCAGTCGGTTCAGCAGGCGTTTCATGTCGGGGACCTTTCGGTTGGGCCGCGCTGATTGCGCCGGCGTTCTTGGGTAAGCTGAGCCATGATCGACAAGGCGATTTCATCCGGGGTCACGGCCCCAATCGATAGGCCAGCCGGGGCGTGGACACGGTCCAAGTCGGTCTGAGTCAGCCCTTCGGCCAATAGTTTTTCCGACAAGGCCGCGAATTTGCGACGACTGCCAACAAAGGCAATGAATTGACTATGCGAGGCGAGCGCCGATTTGAGGCTTGCCAGATCGTTTTTGCCTTGTGTCGCGACCACGGTCATGCGCCCAACACTGCTCGACATTTGTGGGAGAGGGGCTTCGGGCGCGACACTCAAAACGGCCCATTGGAACTGAGCTGATAGGCGCGCCAAGGCCTGCGCCACAGGCGAGTCACCGAAGATCACCAGTTCCGGGAGAGGCAGCACCAGCTCAACAAATATGTCCATTGATCCCTTGGACGGACAGCCATTTCGGGCAAAGCGGATGCCCTCAATGTCGTCACCGGCGCTGATGCCCTTTTCATCCAACAAGTCTTGCGGCAAGAGCGACACCATCTGTGGCTGCCCTTCGTCCAACGCCCGTTTGGTCGCCTTGGCGACGGCCCCACGGACACAGCCGCCACCGATCCAGCCTTGCAAGATCGTACCATCCATATCCAAGAGCGCCTTGGCCCCCGGTTTCGCCGCGGTCGCCCCCAGAGTTCGCAAGACCGTCGCAATGGCAAAGGGTTCCCCCTTGTCCCGCAGCTGTTTGGCCAGCTCGGCAATTTCGGGGTTGGTTAAATCAGCAGGCATCATAGGCGGATCAGCTCCTTTTCAAGGGCGGCCAGATCGTCGAGGCGATTGGCAGGGCGGAACAGGTCAAGATGGGGCAGGGCGGCGGCCATTCCGCGCGCAACCGGCTCATATCCGTCCCATCCCTTGAGAGGATTGAGCCAGATAATTTTGCAGCCGCGCTTTTTAAGCCGCGCCAGCGCATCGCCGATTGTATCGGGCGTGTCGGTATCATAGCCATCGGACAGGATCATCACGACGGTGCGACCGTCGACAAAGCGGCGGGCATAGGTTCGGCTAAACTGATCCAGCGACGCGCCAATTCTCGACCCGCCCCCAAAGCCATCCGCCAATACAGACAAACGGCCAAGAGCACGTAGAGCATCTTTGTCCCGCAAGGCTTCGGCTATGCGAACCAGACGGGTGTGAAACAGATAGGCGTCAGATGTCTGATCCGCCCGCATCAATCCGGCAATAAAGGCCAGAAACACCTTGGCATAGGTGGTCATCGACCCGGAGACATCGCAAAGAGTGACGATTTTCAGCGGCCGATCAGGGCGTTGTTTAAGCGGCAAAGACAGCGGTTCGCCACCCGTCGCAAGGCTCTGTCGCATGACCTTGCGAAAGTGGATTTGATCACCCTTGCGGGCTTGCTTACGACGGCGCGACCTTTGATGGCGCAAGGCGGTTCCAAGTCGCTCGGCGATCTTTTGCGCCTCGGCAATATCTTCGGGTTGCACCAAATCGCGCAGATCTTTTTTCATTTTGGCTTGATGCAAACTGGCCTGCAAACGCCCTTGGCCATCGGCGTCGGCCTCTCCTTCGCCGCCATCTGGAACGGTCGCCGTACCGCTGCCACCGGCTTCATCCTGACCGGAGGCATTGCGCGAACTATGGATATGGTCCGAGGCCGGGGACTGAGATGGGATTGTCTTTTGCGCGACGCGTCCACCGTTTAGCCAAAACGCATCAAACAGGTCGTCAAACCGCGCGGTGTCATCGGCGCTGCCACAGCAAATCGCGCGCAAGGCTTGGCGGGTTTGACTTGGGTCGCTGGCCTGCACATGGCAAAGCGCCGCCAGCCCCATTTCGGTTTCCCCAACCCCAAGACGCAGACCGTTATCGCGCAGATGCGCCATAAACCCGGCCATACGCGCCGCTGGTCCGGGATCACGCGCGGCGAATTTGGTGACCCGGCTCATGCGGCTTTCCCGGCAAGGCGCTGTGCCACTTCTGTCGTGATATTGGCGCGGTCGCTTTGGGTTTTCAGCAAAGTCGTCAGGCAGGCTTGCAAGGCAACCGGGTCTTGGGCCAGGTCCGCAATGCCAAGGCCCGAGAGCGCCGCAGCAAAATCCAACATCTCGGCAATACCCGGTGTTTTTTCGAGATCTTCTTTGCGCAGCGATTGCACAAAGCCAATGATTTGCCCGGCCAATTTTGTCTCTATGTCTGCGCAACGGGCCTTGAGAATGGCCAGTTCTGTGGTGCGGTCCGGATAATCCACATGGGCATACAAGCACCGTCGACGCAGCGCGTCAGACAGGTCGCGTGTGCCGTTGGCCGTCAGAACGACAATGGGGCGGCTTGTGGCGGTGATGGTGCCAAGCTCGGGCACCGTGATTTGAAACTCGGACAGGATTTCCAAAAGATAAGCCTCAAACTCCTCATCTGCCCTGTCGATTTCATCAATCAACAAAACAGGAGACTTGGCTTGCCGAATGGCCTTGAGCAAAGGCCGCTCTAGCAAAAACTCTTCGGAAAAAATCCTCGCCTCAACGCTTCGGCCGGTTTCGCCGTCCTCGGCCGCCGCCCGGATCGACAGCAATTGACGCTGATAATTCCACTCATAAATGGCCTGTGACGCATCCAATCCTTCGTAACATTGCAGGCGGATCAACTCGGTTTCCTGAACATGGGCCAGAACCCGTGCCAGATCGGTTTTTCCGACCCCAGCCGCGCCTTCGATCAACAAGGGACGCCCCAGAGCCAAAGCCAAATGAACGGCCATGGCCAAATCGTTATCGGCCACATAGCCCTGCGCCGCCAACGCCTTTTGCAACTCAAGATGTGCCACCACGACCCTCAGCTTCTTCTTTCTAAAAATATCCCGGGGGGCTCTGCAAAGCAGACGGGGGCAGCGCCCCCGCCTTTCGTCGGATCAGCCTAAAACCGATCCGACAAACATTCACTCATGCAGGCCCAGTTTGTTTGCGGTCTGCCAAATGCGCCAATGATCATGGGGCATATTGGTGTGACGCAATCCAAAGGCGCGGAAGGCATCCTGTACCGCATTCGAGAAACACGGCACGCCACCCACATGCGGGCTTTCGCCCACGCCTTTGGCACCAATCGGGTGATGCGGGCTTGGGGTGACGGTGTAATCGGTCTCGTAATTTGGTACTTCCCATGCGGTGGGCAAGAAGAAGTCCATCAACGTCCCGGTTTTCACATTGCCGATGTCGTCATAGGCAATTTCCTGACCCAAAGCGACGGCAAGGGCTTCGGTCAAACCACCATGGATTTGCCCTTCGATGATCATCGGGTTGATCCGCGTGCCACAGTCGTCCAGCGCATAAAAGCGGCGGATTTCGGGAACACCGGTGTCAACGTCAATGTCCATCACACAGACGTAGGCCCCAAAGGGATAGGTCATGTTGGGCGGATCATAATAGCTCACCGCCTCAAGCCCCGGTTCAATCCCCGGAATGGCCTGATTGTAGGCGGCGTAGGCGATTTCCTTCATCGTCTTGAACTTTTCAGGCGCGCCTTTGACAACAAACCGATCAATGTCGAACTCAACATCATCGTCATGCACCTCAAGCAGATAGGCGGCAATCATCTGCGCCTTGGCGCGAATTTTGCGCCCGGCCATCGCCGTTGCCGCCCCCGCAACCGGGGTTGAGCGCGACCCGTAGGTGCCAAGCCCATAAGGCGCGGTATCGGTGTCACCTTCCTCGATCGTGATGCTATCGGCGGAAATCCCGATCTCGCTCGCTAGGATTTGCGCAAAGGTCGTCGCATGGCCCTGACCTTGGGAAATCGTCCCCAAACGCGCAATCGCAGACCCGGTGGGGTGGATGCGGATTTCACAGCTGTCGAACATGCCCATGCCAAGGATGTCACAGTTCTTGACCGGCCCGGCGCCGACAATCTCGGTAAAGAAAGTCAGACCAATGCCCATCAGCTTGCGGGTTTCGCCGCGCTTGAACGCCTCGACCCGTTCGGCCTGTTCCTTGCGCAGACCGTCATAATCAACGGTCTTCAACGCCTTATCCCAGGCGGTGTGATAATCGCCCGAGTCATATTCCCAACCCAAAGCGGCGGTATATGGGAACTGCTCCTTTTTGATAAAGTTGATGCGGCGCAGCTCGGCTGCATCCATATCCAACTCAATCGCCAGAACCTCGATCATTCGTTCGATGAAATACACGGCTTCGGTCACGCGGAAGGAACAGCGATAGGAAACGCCGCCCGGTGCTTTGTTGGTGTAAACCCCATCCACGGCCAGATAAGCGACCGGAATGTCATATGACCCGGTGCAGATGTTCATGAAACCCGCCGGGAATTTGGTCGGGTCGGCGCAGGCATCAAAGCCACCGTGATCCGCCGTGACATGGCAATGCAAGCCGGTGATCTTACCTTCTTTGGTGGCGGAAATTTTGCCGGTCATGTGATAGTCACGGGCAAAGGCGGTGGACATCAGATTTTCCATCCGATCCTCAACCCATTTCACCGGAACCCCGGTCACAATCGACGCAACGATCGAGCAAACATAGCCGGGATAGACCCCAACCTTGTTGCCAAAACCGCCGCCGATGTCGGGCGACACAACGCGGATGTTATGCTCTTCGATACCAGACAAAAGCGACGCGACAGTACGCACCACATGCGGCGCTTGGAACGTGCCCCATAGGGTCAACTTGCCATTGACCTTGTCCATCGACGCCACACTGCCACAGGTTTCAAGCGGGCAGGGGTGAGTGCGATGATAATACATGGTCTCTTCGGCCACGACTTCTGCATTGTCGAGCACCTGATTGGTCCCGGCTTCGTCGCCTTGTTCCCATGTGAAAATGTGGTTGTGATGTTTGCGCGGACCGTGCGCGCCTTCGGTTTGACCATCAAGATCAGGGCGCAAAACCACATCGGATTTCAACGATTCAAACGGATCGGTGATCACCGGCAGCTCTTCGTATTCCACCTCAACAAGTTCAACCGCATCGGCGGCGATATAGCGGTCCGAAGCGACGACAAAGGCAACTTCTTGGCCTTGGAAAAGCACCTTGCCATCGGCGAGAACCATTTGTTTGTCACCGGCAAGGGTGGGCATCCAATGCAGGTTGAGCGGCGCGAGATCCTCGGCGGTCAGAACCGCCACAACACCGGGCAGGGCAAGAGCGGCCTCTTTGTTGACAGACACAACTTTGGCGTGGGCATAGGGCGAGCGCACGAAATCGCCGTGCAGCATACCGGGCAGCTTGATGTCATCGACATAGTTGCCTTTACCTTGGGTGAAACGCGCATCTTCAACGCGTTTGCGGGAACATCCCATGCCTTTGAGGTTGGCAGAGCGTTCTTCGCGATCTGGGGTCATATCGTTCATTCCGCTGCCTCCACTTTGGTTTGGCCTACCGCTTCGCTACTTGAGGCCTGCGCGTTAATCTCGCTTGCCGCAGCAAGGATGGATTTGACGATGTTCTGATACCCGGTACAGCGGCAGATATTGCCCGCCATGCCGAACCGAACGTCTTCTTCGCTCGGGTTTGGGTTTTCTTCCAATAGCTTGGTGGCACGGGTGATCATGCCGGGTGTGCAGAACCCGCACTGAAGACCGTGGTGTTCCTTAAAGCTTTCTTGCAACACATGCAGCGCGTCCGGTGCGCCGATGCCTTCGATGGTTGTGATTTCGGCACCATTGGCTTGGGCCACAAACATGGTGCAGGATTTCACCGATTTGCCGTTCAACGTCACGGTGCAGGCCCCACAATGGGAGGTGTCGCAGCCCACATGCGGGCCGGTGATGTCGAGCTTTTCGCGCAGGGCGTAGATCAGCAATTCGCGCGGTTCGGCGAGGAATTCTTGTGGCGCGCCATTGACGGTTAGTTTGATGTGCATTTTGTCAGACATGGTGTTCCCCCCTTATGCCCGTGACGTTGTTCGAGACCAGGCGCGCGTGATGGCGCGGGTTAGAATGACCCCGGCAACATGGCGCTTGAACGCGATCGGGCCGCGGTTGTCTTCGGATGGATCAATGTCGCCCAGCATGGCGGCGACGGCGGCTTTGACCGCATCGGCATCACAGCTGGTGCCGATTAATGCCTTGGCGGCGGCGTCCGACCACACAGGAACATCGCTTAGGTTTGTCATCGCAATCGAAGCCGAGGCAACAGTGCCACCCGAATTGGCAATCTGAACCGCCGCGGCGGCGGTCGCATAATCACCAATCTTGCGTTTTTGCTTTTCATAGGCGTGGCCACCACTCGGCGTGTCAAAGCTGACCGAAACCAAAACCTCATCGTCTTCGCGGGCGGTCATATAGGCTGCCTCGTAATAGTCACGCGCGGCGACAGAACGGGCGCCATCCGGGCCGATCAAATTGATGGTCGCATCAAGGCACTGCATCAGGCCGGGCATGTCGTTGCCGGGGTCGCCATTTGCGACATTGCCACCAACGGTCCCCATATAGCGCACTTGCGGATCGGCGATTTGCAGGGCTGTTTCCCGAAGGATAGGTGCGGCGGCGGTAAGGCCGTCATGGGCAATCAAATCATGCTGGGTGACCATCGCGCCAAGGGTGATGCGATTGCCCTCAATTGAGATGTCCGAAAGCCCATCAATCGCCTGAAGGTCGATCAAATGCGGCACGTCGGCCATGCGTAGTTTCATCATTGGAATGAGGCTGTGCCCGCCTGCCATCACCCGCGCGTCGTCACCGTGTTCTTGTAGAATGGCGATAACGTCGTCCATGGTTTCGGGCCGATAATAATCGAACGCCGCTGGTATCATTGCTTGTCCTCCCCGACATGCAGTTCATCTGGCTACGAGGAGGACGGTGCGTTTGAGAGGTCGCCAGACGCACTTGAATTTCAGTGAAAAGAGCGGATTTCTGCACGAAATGCGACCATAGCCGCACGAGTTGCGCGCAGGCTAAACACCCAATGCGGTCCGCACCGCCTTGAGCTGAGACCGGCTCACCGGGACCTTGGTCAGATGTTCGGTTTCGAAATGACACACGCCGTTGTCCTTGAACCGTTCAAATCCGGAGACATGCGCCGGGTTGATCAGAAAGCTGCGATGGGTGCGTAGGAACGGCCCTTGCGCCAATCGTTTGGCGGCTTCGGAAATCGGCCAGACGCAAAACAGTTTCTCATCGGCGGTGTAGAGGTACGTGTAGTGTCCTTCGGCCCGAATGGCGGCAACGGTGTTGGTATCAATGAACAAAGTCCGACCTTCTTGTTCATACGGGATTTGCAGGACGGGGTGGCGCGCGTCAGGTGCCTGTTCTGGCTCAGGCGAAGGCACAGGTGCGGGTGGTTCAACCGGCGCATCGGACGGGGCAAGAAACGTAACACCGGTAAGCAAAAACGCCCCGCACAACACAAAGCTCGACAGAACCACGCCAATCGCCATGACCTCGTTGCTGATCAAAGGGCCGACATCACTTAGCACGTCAATGGCGACAAAATCGGTACCACCCATGGCGACGAAATGCACCGCAAAGACCGCAAACCCGAAAAATAGCGTGCCAAAGATGATATTGCGTTGGGAGCGTTTTCCATAGGCGATGGCAAAGGCGGCAATATTCAACGCACAAGACGATACAACCGCAAGGGCAATGCCCGCCGGTGTGTAGAGCGGTTGGCACAGCTCCATCGCGGACATGCCGAGATAGTGCATGGCCAAAACGCCCAAGCCCACAATCATCCCAGCCAGAACAAGGGTGCCACGGGTGCGGTCCCAAAAGTGCAGGATCAAAAGCGCACAGCCCACCACCAGAATCGCGACAAGTGCAGAGGTCAGCGTAACCGCCGCGTCATAGTAAAACTGGATCGGCAATTGCAGGCCGAGCATGGCCACAAAGTGCATAGACCAAATCCCACCCCCAAGCGCGATTGAGGCCAACACAATAAGGATTTTGCGTTGCGCGACTGGGCGATCAGAGAGACCTTTGGTCAGTGACAATCCGGTAAACCCGGCCATCAGCGCGACCAGAAGCGAGGCGAAAACCAGTATCGGGCTATGAGAGACATCGAGGACCTGCATAGGCGACCTCTACCTTAACTCATGACTTTGCCGCAAGTTTTCTACTGCTGGTTTATTTGGGCACAAAGGATTCTCACATGTCATGCGGGAAACGCCGGTGACGGTTTAGCTGCGTACTCGGCTCATATCCGGGTCATATTGGGCCTTAGGAACAACTTGCGCCGCCACGATTTGCCCCAACATATCAATATGAAGGTCGGTTCCGATCTCGGCCAGATCAGGATCAACAAAGGCATAGGCCAGGTTGGTCTGTGTCCTGTGCCCAAAGGCACCTGAGGTCACCGTGCCAACAATCGTGTCGCCGCGCATGACCGAGGCCCCGCCATGGGCCGGCGTGTCGTCGCTATCAACACGTAGAGTGACAAGGCGTTTGCGCGGGCCGTCTGATTGCCGCGCGACAAGGGCCTCTTTGCCAATGAAATCTGGCTTGTCCATGATCACAAACCGGCTCAGATCGGTTTCGAACGGGTCAAATTCGGTTAGGATATCGGCCTTCCAATGTAGATACCCCTTTTCCATCCGCATCGAGTCAACCGCAAGCCCGCCAAAGAGCTTCAGCCCATGGGCTTTGCCCGCCGCGCGCAGGGAAAGATGTGCGGAATAGAGCGACGCATTGGGGATGTGGATTTCATAGGCCAATTCACCCGAAAAACTCACCGCCATTACCGTCGCGGGCGCAATTCCGATAAAACATTCCCGCACAGACAGCCAAGGGAAACCTTTGGCAGACCAATCCTCACGGCTGACCTGTTGCATGACATCGCGGGCCTTTGGACCGGCTAGAACCAAAATAGTTTGATCATTGGTGAGCGAACGGATTTGCACATCTTCCTCGGGGTTGAGATGCGCTTGCAACCAATCCATATCATGGAGCTCGGCCGCCGCAGCAGACCCATACCAAATCCGATCCGGTCCCCGATCAGAGGCGGGAATATTGGCCAAAGTCGCCTCGGTTTTGACCATGCCGTGGTGATTGAGCAGATAGGTCAGACCAACGCGCCCGGGCTTGCGCGGCAAACGACCACAAATCATTCGATCAAGAAAGGCAGGGGCATCAGCTCCGGTTAGCTCAAACCGATTGAACCCGTTGACCTCGCATAGGCCCACGGCGTTTTGCACCGCATCGACTTCGGCCCCAACATAGGCATGGCTTTCGTCAAAGCGAAAGCTGTGGGTGACGTGGAAATCATCCGAAGGTTTGAAAAACTCGGCCCGTTCCCAGCCATTGACCACCGTGAATTCGGCCCCTTCGGCGGCCAAAACCGGGGTAAGCGGCGTGGTTTTCGCCATGCGACCGGCGGGGCGGTGTTCATTTGGGAAATGAAAGCGGAACTCGTTTTGGTAGTCTTCAATCGCTTTCAACGCCGTCAGTTCCACATTGGTGTGACCCGCAAATCGGCGTGGATCAATGCACCAAGTGTCATAGCAAGCCTCGCCATGGACAATCTGCTGCGCCAGCATCCAGCCATGCCCGCCGCCTTCACCCAAGCCAGCGCGCAGCCCGATGATGCAAAAAGCATTGCGTTTGCCGGGGATGGGGCCAACAAGCGGGGCACCATCAATCGTATAGGTGATTGGCCCGTTGACGATGGTGGTGATGCCAACCTCGGTTAGGGCGGGCATACGTTCAAATGCGCCCTCCAACACGTCGGTGATCCGATCAAGATCGTCGGGGCACAGGGCGTTGACGAAATGCGGGTCGATCCCGTCCATGCCCCATGTTTTGCAATCCTGTTCGTAGAACCCAACCAACAAGCCATTCTTTTCCTGACGGCTGTAATAGTCGCTAATTGGACAGCGCAAAAGCGGCATCCGATGGCCCGCATCCCGAATGGCCGGGATGTCTTCGGTGACGAAATACTGATGCTCCATCGACATGACTGGGTGATGCACGCCCATCATCGCGCCGACCTCGTTGACCCGGTACCCACAGGCGTTCACGACAATCTCACAGCTGATGTCGCCCTGATCGGTATGCACGGTCCAACTGTCGTCTTTGTGCTGTGTGAGGCCAGTCACGGGGGTGTTGCGATAGACCTCGGCCCCGGCTTTGCGCGCGCGGCGAGCCAAGGCCTGACACAGGCTCGCCGGGTCAATGTCGCCGTCATTGCCATCCCACAACCCGCCAAGCAGGTTGTCGGTTGAAATCAGCGGATGGCGACGGGCACATTCGGCGGCGTCGATGACTTCGAACTCAACCCCCATGCCCCGCGCCATCGACGCAAAGTGCCGATAGCCTTCCATCTGTGCCTCGGTGTTGGCAAGCCGGATGCCGCCGTCACCATGATTATAGCTCACCGGATAATCCGGGTCGTCACGAAGCTCTTTGTAAAGATTGATGGAATGGGTTTTCAGGCCAACCATTGTCTGGTTCATGCCGAAATTGGTCACCTGAGCCGCAGAATGCCATGTGGTGCCTGAGGTCAGCTCATTGCGTTCCAAGAGAACGACGTCGCTCCAGCCTTCTTGGGTCAGGTGGTACAGGGTCGAACACCCGGCAATGCCACCGCCGATAACAACAACCTTGGTCTGCGATTTCATGATCACCCCTTTCGCGTTTGAAAACACCAGAGCGAAACAAGAGTGGCCCCGTCAACAACAACCCACTTTTCCTAAAAATTTGGAAAGGCAGGACGGAAAATTCGGAAATGGTACGGTAGGATTGCGGGAACCGCGCAAGCAGGTTCTCCTAAACTTATGTAACATGCGAGGGTTCATGACCGCACCGCCCCCCAAGACCCGGCGCGCCGGGAGACAAGCACGGCTGCAAGCCCGCGCTGCACCGCCAAAGGTTAATCCAGCCGCGCCGGGACAGATCGGCGGGGCCTATGCGCCATTAAATCCCACAGAAATGCAGGCGATCTTTGACACAGCGTTGCGGTTGTTGGCAGAGCTGGGCATGGGCGAAGTTCCAGAGCGTTTGGCGCAAGACTTGCTAAAAGCAGGGGCGCAGGATCGGGGAAATGGTCGGATCGGATTGCCCGAGACAATGGTGCAAGAGGCCATCAGCACATCGGCCAAGGAATTCACCCTATATGGGCGTGATCCGGCGCGTGACATCCGTGTTGGCGGCGACCGTGTATATTTCGGTACCGGCGGAGCCGCCGTGACCACCCTCGATTTGGACACGGGGCGTTATCGTCCCTCAACCTTGCAGGATCTACATAATTTCACCCGGCTTCAGGATACCTTGGACAATGTCGCGTGGTTTACGCGCTGTTGCATTGCAACAGATGTGCCGGACATGTTCGATCTTGACGTCAACACCGCCTACGCTTTGCTGCGCAACACCACAAAACCCGTCGCCACCGCCTTTACCGTAGCCGGGCATGTCGATCCGATTGTCCGGATGTTTGATATCGCCGCGGGCGGGGAAGGGGGGTTTGCCAAGCGACCGTTTTGCAAGGCCCACATCAGCCCGGTGATCTCACCCCTGCGGTTTGGCGAGGACGCGGTTGAGGTGGTCTATAAATGCATCGAACACAATATCCCGATGTCTTGCATCACAGCGGCGCAGGCCGGTGCAACGGCGCCCGCCACACTGGCCGGGTTCTTGGCTCAATCCTTGGCCGAGACGCTGGCCAGTCTGGTGATGGTCAATGTGATCGCGCCGGGCTTTCCGATGGTGTTTTCCAATTGGCCGTTGGTGATTGACCTGCGCAGCGGGGCCTTTGCCGGGGGCGGCGGTGAAACCACCGTTCTGAATGCGGCCTCGGCGCAATTGTCGAACTGGCTCGGCCTGCCGTCTGGGGTGGCCTGTTCTATGACCGATGCCAAGGCGATAGATGCGCAATACGGCGTTGAAAAAGGCATGACCAGCCTTGCCGCCGCCCTCGCCGGGGGCAATCTGATCTATGAAAGCTCGGGCATGACGGCCTCGCTTTTGGGAGCCAGTTTTGAGGCCTTTATTCTTGATGATGACATGCACGCCATGACCTACCGCGCCTTGCGCGGGGTCGAGGTAAGCGAAGATACGCTGGGGTATGAAACCATCTGCGCCTCGGTTCTGGGCGAAGGGCATTTTCTCGGAGCTGATGCGACCTATCAGGCGATGGAACGGGATTATCACTATCCTAAACTTGCCGATCGTGACCAACCGAAAACATGGGAGGACGGCGGGGCGCAGGATGCGTGGACCCGCGCCAAAACCCGCGCCCGCACCATCCTAGAAAACCATCACCCCAATTATTTAACCCCACAACAGGACAAAGACATCCGGGCGGCGTTCAATATTCTTGATTAAACATCAGTCGGTTATCAACCGATAGCTTTCCCGGAGCCAAGGGTAGGCTGTATGTGTTGGACCGATGCTATGCGTCGAAAGCTGGCTGCGCAGGGCTATGAGAATGGTTAGGGCAAGATCGCTCATATCCGGGTCGCCGACAAACATCGAAATCCGACGAGCAAAGCCTTTGCGCGGGAAAGGCAAAAGCTTGATCTGGCTCTGGAACCGTTGACTGCGGGCATAGGTGCTTGGCGTGGTGATCGCCCAGCCGCCGTTTTGCGCCACAAGCGCCATGATTGACGACGTGCTATCCAACTCATGGGTATTGTCGAGCTTGATCCGCAACCGCGACAGTTGCGCTTCGATCATGCTTCCCATGATCTGGCTCGACATATAACGCAGAAAGGGCAGGCCGCTTTGCCCTTGCACAAACTCTTCGGCGCTATGCGTGCTACGTGCAGGCACGGCCAAGACAAAAGGATCCCGCAAAAGTGGCGTTTCGATTAGATTGGCCATAGGTGTTTGCGGCTGGGTCGCGATGCCGATGTCGACATCCCGATTGCGCAACAGATCAAGAATTTCGTGACTCATCCGCGTGTAATGGGTGAACCGGCAATTGGGTAGGGCGCTTGCTAGTAAGCGGGTGATTTCCGGGCCAATATCACTTTCGAAATCTTCGATCATCGCAAACCGCAGGCTATGCAAATGATGCGGGGATGTTCCGGACACGTCACTTCGCGCCTGATCAAGCAATGACAGAACCTCATCGACATAGCGCAAGTAAACTGCACCCTGCGCCGTCAACTGCATGGGACGGCAGGAATGATCAAACAAAGCGGTTCCTAGATGCTTTTCCAAACATTGAAGGTGGTGTGACACCGTACTGTCCGATTGCCGCGTTTGCGTCGCCGCCATTTGAACCGAACCGGATTGCGCCAGCGTGCGAAAGGTTGTGAACCATTTGAGCGAAGGGATTGTGTCGGCCATAGGGGTATTTAGACGCTGAAACCCGATCAAAAAACAGTCAAATCGACACCACCCCCCGCGCATTCACGGTCGATGACCGCGCGGGTTTGGATTTACAGGGTTTCGCGGTCGGTTGCATCAAACTGCCCAACCCATTTGCGCAGGCTGAAGATGTCGAAATAGATCGACATGAGCGACGGGAACACCAGCAACACCAATAGCATAGACGCCAAAAGCCCAAATGCGACCGAAATCACCATCGGAACCATGGTTTGAACCTGTGGGCTTGTATCAAGGATCAACGGCACCAACCCGGCAAAGGTGGTTGAGGTTGACAACAAGATCGGGCGGAACCGCGCACGCACCGCATCCAATGACGCAGCAACATAGTCATCGCCTTTCAAATGGGTTTGGAAGAAGGTCAGGAACAAAATAGCGTTGTTCACCACAATCCCAGCCAGAGACGCAAAACCGATCAAGCTTGGCATCGACATATCAACCCCAAGTGCCCAATGACCCAAGATCGTACCAATCAAAGCAAAGGGAATCGAGAGCATCACAACAATAGGAAGGGTGTAGGATCGGAATTGAAATGCCAGAACCATATAGACCCCTACAAGCCCCAACAGCAAAAGTGAGCCAAGCGAAGATTGGGATTCATTCTGTTCTTGCGTCGCGCCACTAATCCCGACGGTGACACCGGGATAGTCTAGTGCCAATTGGGGCGCGATATCGTTGGTTACAACCGCCGAAATCTGGGCCGACGTGACAACTGCGTTGTCGATTTGCCCGCGAATGCGCGCCAAGGCCTGACCATTTTTGCGCGTGATTGTTGGATAGCCGCCTGCAAGCACCATATTGGTGACCGAGGCCAAAGCGACTTGTTTCCCATCGCCAACGGTGACGGGGAACAGCTCGATTTCCGTCAGGTTTTCAATAGCATCATCAAGTTTCACCCGAACCGCCATGTTGGATTGAGCCGAGCGGAAACTGTCGGTTTTAGCCCCTTCAAAGGCACTTCGAATTTGACCGGCCAGTCGTTGGGGCGTGAGGCCAATCGAATAGCCATATTCATTGAGGGTCAATTGAACCTCTTGGCGCCCGCCATAAAAGTCTTGCGACGCCTCAACCACATCGGGCCGTGACAACAATGCCGCCAGCATTGCGTTTGACGCAGATTCCAGTTCGTCCAAATCATAACCGGTAAGCTCAACATCCAAATCATAGCCGCCCGGACCCATTTCGGATTGAGTAAAGGACGATTGTATCAAATCAGGGATCGGGCCCGCCGCTTCGCGCCACGCCTTCAAAACCTCATCAGCCGCGACATTGCGTTTGGAGCTTTCCAAAAGGTCCACGGTGATCGTCGCGGTGTTTGAGCCATTGTCGTAAACATCACTATTCACCGCATATTGCACCAAGGCGCGTTCAACCAACGGGGCCTGATCTACGGTGTTTTTGCTGTATTCCGTATCGACAACAGCGAGTCCGGCCAACAATTGATCAACGGTTTCAATGGTGCGATCGCGCGAAATGCCCGACGTAAGAGAAAAGCGCGCGGTGATGGTATCCCCTTCGGTCGCCGGGAAGCCGATCAATTTGACGGTGCCTGACGCCATCAACCCGATGGACAAAATCAATACCGCCACAACCGAGCCAACGGTCAAATAGCGCACGGCCACCAACCGGGTGGCAATCGGCAAGACGATGCTCTCTTTGAACCGCTCCATCCATCGCACCGCAAAACGGTTGTCGTGATCCTCGACCGACCCTCCGGAGTGACTCAGGTGATGGGGGAGGATCAAAAACCCTTCGATTAGGGACAGCGCCAAGGTGATCAAAAGCACAAATGGGATGTATTTGAGAACCTGACCCATTTGCCCGGTCAAGAACATCAATGGCCCAAACACACTTGCCGTTGTCAAAAAGGATGACACAACACCCGGCATGACCTCGGCCGTGCCGCGGGCTGCGGCCTCGATCGGGCCAACCCGGTGGCGCCATTTATCGATGTTTTCGGCGATGACAATGCTGTCATCCATGATCAAACCCACCGCCATCAACAAGGCAACAAGAGTGATCATGTTGATGGTGATGCCAAGCACACTCATCATAAACAGGGTCCCCAAAAACGACACAGGAAGCGCCGCGGAAATCCACAAAGCTTCGCGCAGAGAAAAGAACAACCACATGGTCGCAAAGACCAAAACCAAGCCAATTCCGATGTTTGTAAGGATCAGCCGAAGCCGTTCCTCAACCACTTCGGTCATGTTGTTGGTGACTTCGAGGTTGAACGGGGCGGGATAGGCGGCGCGTTCGGCCTCTAGAACTTTGCTGACTTGTTCGAACACTCGGATGCTATCCGCATCCTTGGCCTTGGAGACCGAGATGATTGCCGCCTGATTTCCATTGATAAAGGCTTCGATATTTGCGTCTGTGTCTTGCATTGTGATGTCGGCAAGATCACCCAGACGGACAAACCCGCCAGAGTCATCTTCCAGAACGATCAAGTCCTGCAATTCGGCGACGGATCGGCGGGTATCGGCATAGCGCAACACCACGCTTTTGTCGGCAAGGTCGGCGGTCCCCAAAGGTTGCGCAAGGCTGCGGGCCTGAATGGCATCAATGATGTCGCTGGAAGAAAGGCCAAATCTATATAGGGCGGCCTGATCGAACACGACCTGCAATTCCCGGTCGGTGATCCCCGATACGCTGGTCTGCGCGACGCCGTCGAGGGCCAACAAACGATCGGCAAGCTGATCACTGTATTCGCCGAGCCCCTGTTTACCGGTGATCCCGGACACCGCCACCATTGCAACCAAATCGGTGCGGGCTTGAATTTCGACAATTGGCGTTTCGGCATCAACCGGGAGGTCATTGACCCCAGACACTGCGGCAAATACGTCATTGAAGAACTGAATGATATCTTCGCCTTCCGCCAGTTCAGCGGTGACTGCGGCACGGCCATCCATCGACAGGCAGGATTGTTCCTCAAGATTGGCAATACCGGTTAGGGCGTCTTCTAACGGGGTACATATGTCCTCATCAACGTCGCGTGCAGAGGCACCTGAGTAAACAACCGTGACCCCAACTTTTGAAGCCGTGAATTCGGGAAATGTTTCCCGCTCAATCGTGTTGATAACAACGGCCCCAAGAATGCAAATGATCACCATCAAAAGGTTGGCGGCGACCGGGTGCCGGACAAAGTAATTGATCATATTACTTGTCCTGCTTGTGCGGCGAGGTGTCGACCAAGGTCAGCTTGAGACCCGGAACCGGTGGGCGCGGGCTTCCCAAAATCAACGTCTCTGACCCGTTCAACCCCTTTCGAACCAAGATGTCCCCGCCAATCACTTGCCCGGTTTCAATGTCGCGGATTTCGAGACGGCTTGCATCATTGGCGAGATAAACAAATGGATGACCATCATCGGCCAAATGTACGGCATGGCGTGGGATGGCGATCACCTTACCTTGCGGCTCGGCGGTCAAAACCACGCTAACAAACGTTCCCGAATGCAACGGCGGACGGGCAAGGCCCGGCGTGAGTTTCAGCGGCTCTGTGACCTCAACAACAATTCCCATCGCGCCGGTTTCGGCGTCCATGGTGCCGCGCAAACGGACGATCTCGGCCGGCCAGTCAGCGGTGATTTCGGCGCTATTCAACGTGACTCGTGCGGTGATCCCCATTGTCTTCATCAGCGATGTAAATTGACTAGTTTCAACCACCTGCCCCGGCAAAAAGACCGCTTGCGGTCCACCAAACATCAGGCTGGCAAAGGCGCGTGGTTGGAACTCGGCGACCACTTCGGCGGTTTCGGTGCTTTCCAAGGTGATCAGGTTATCGCCCGTGCGAACGAACTGACCGATTTCGGCGTTGATGTCGGCCACCCGCCCGCGAAATGGCGCAACGATTTTGGTCTTTTCAAGCGAGCGTTCTACCTCTTTCAACTCCGCTTGCCGAACCGCCAATGTGGCCTCTAGCGACGCGCGCTGTGCCGGATACAGGGCCAGCGTGTTGTTGAGGCTCGCGAGCGATGTTTCTTGCGCTAGAAGGGCCTTTTGAGCGGTATCCACCGCTGCTTGCGTTCCTGTTCCGCGCTCCAACAAGGCCTGAACACGCTCATATTCGGCCTGCGCCACCGCCAAGATCCGCGTTTCAAACGCGCGCAAAGAAATTGAGTTTTCCTCTTGTCGCGCCAACTCCGCCAATTGGGCCGTAACATTTTCAATATTGGCCTGCGATTTTTGACGCGACAGCTCATAGTCGGTGCGATCAATGGCAATCAGGTTTTGACCTTGCTCGACAATGCTTCCAATATCCAACCCGTCTGGCTCTTCGACGACGCGCCCTTGGATTTCAGATATCGCCGACCAGCTTTGTCCTGCCTCAACCCGGCCAAAACCAATGGCGGTGCTCGACATTTGACGCGGTTCTACCGTTTGAACCCGCACCACAACTGCCGTCTCTGGCAACGCCTCGATCTCAGGGGCGGGACGGTTTGTCATCCAAATGAACCCCGCGATTCCGGCGGCAACAGGGGGAATAAAAAGCAAGGCGCGAAGGGTCATGATGTGCTCACGTTCTGATGTAGACATGGCTGATGTGAAAAAGGGGCAAAAGCCGGGTTACCACGGCTTCAACGTATCTCAACAAGAGTTCCGTCGAAATAATTAGCGAGTTTCGCGACAGAACCTTGGGTCAACAGACCCCAAGCTAGGTTCGAACAAAATCCGCAACGCAAGCTGTTCCCGACTTGCCCGAGAAAAACCAGTCAACCTCTTCCTGCAACGGGATGATTTCGACGTGTTACCGATCAAGGTCGAGCAGGTCACTAAAGTTGGCGATAGTGTCGCCCCATGCCACACCACGCAGGCCCGCAATTAGGACGCGTTGCTAGGCCCCGATCAGGGTCGCACCCAAGACGTCTTGATCCGCCATCTTGCAACGGGTTGGGAGGATCAACCCCTCAAGGTTAGCTCTTTCAACCGATCCGAACCTATGGTCAAATGCCTCGAATGTCAGCGCACTAGGGATGTTTCGCGGCGCGTTGCCGTTGGTGCTGGCGCACCGAAAATGAACATCCAGTGAGGCGTCAAACAAAAGGAAATGTTATGAGATTAGCGCGATATGGGGACCGATGGGGGTCCAAAATCCCTTGCATTTTGGACGCAGATGGAACGCCCCGCGACGCGTCGTCGATTGTTGCAGATTTCGGACCACGGACCTTGTCGGCCGAGCTTTTAGAAACACTAAAGGCAACCGATCCAACTTCGCTGCCGGTCGCGGATGTGGCGGACAAACGTTTGGCCCCGCCGGTCGCGCAACCCTTTAACATCTGGTGTGTTGGGTTGAACTATTCTGACCACGCCGCCGAGGCGGGCATGGACATTCCCGCTGAACCGATCTTGTTCAACAAATCCACCGCAACCTATTGCGGGGCCAATGATGACATTCTCTATAGCCCTAAAATGACCAAGCTGGATTGGGAAGTTGAGCTTGGTATTGTGATCGGAAAACCCGCTCTGAACATCACCAAAGACGACGCGATGGACCATGTCGCCGGGTTTACCCTTGTCAATGATCTCAGCGAACGCGCGTGGCAGCTTGAGCGCTCTGGCCAGTGGGTCAAAGGCAAAAGCTTTCCCAATTTTTGCCCGACGGGTCCGGCTTTGGTGACCCCGGACGAGATCGCCGATGTGCAAGCCTTGGGCATGTGGCTTGATGTAAATGGCGAGCGCAAGCAAACCGGAAACACCGGCACGATGATCTTCGATGTAGCAACCATTGTGAGCTACATGTCTGAATTCACCCGGCTTGAGCCTGGCGATCTGATCTGCACCGGGACACCTCCGGGTGTTGGGGCGGGGATGGACCCTCAGCAATGGCTCAAGATCGGCGACAAGGTGACCCTTGGCATTGATGGACTAGGTGAGCAAACCCAGACAGTTGTCGCACTTTAAAGGACGCATGAAATGGCAGATCTGACTGGTAAAATCGCGGTTGTGACCGCCGCAGGGCAAGGGATTGGCCGCGCCATTGCAGAGCGTCTTGTTGCGGATGGGGCAACGGTGTTTGCCAGCGATCTGTCCCCGGACCTTCTAAAGGGGTTGGCTTGCGACACTGCAGATATCGACGCAACGGACGCCGAGGCGGTTGCCGCCTATTTCGCCAGAATTCCACGCATTGATATTCTGGCGCATTGCGTCGGCTATGTGCACCAAGGCACGATCGAGGAATGCGGCCCGGAGGATTGGCGCCGGTCGCTGTCGATCAGTCTCGATAGCGCCTATTACGTCTTGGCCTCGGGCATTCCACAGATGAAAACCCATGGCGGCAGTGTGATCACAATTGCGTCGGTCGCCAGTTCGATCAAAGGTTTCCCACGTCGTGCCGCCTATAGCGCCGCCAAGGGCGGGGTGATTGGGCTTACCAAAGCGGTGGCGGCGGACTATTTGCAAAATGGCATCCGCGCCAATGCGGTATGTCCGGGCACCGTCGATAGCCCAAGCTTGCAAGCCCGCATGGACGAACTTGCCGAAACGCTAGGAAGCCGCGACAAAGCAGAAGCGTTCTTTTTGGACCGCCAACCCAGTGGGCGGCTTGGCACACCCGAGGAGATTGCCGGCCTTTGCGCCTATTTGGCCAGCGATGAAAGCAAGCTGATCACCGGCCAAGCCTTGGCAATTGATGGCGGCATTATGATTTGAGACGGGTCAAGCCGAAGATCCATCGCATAGGATTGTGGAGTTTATTGTCAGATTTCACGCTGACAAAACGCACCTGTCAATAACCTGCGACTTTGACCCGGATCGCAAACACATTTCGGAACGTGATGACACATGACAGATTTTGCAACCTTTCCTAGCCTTGCGGGCAAACGGGTTTTTGTCACCGGCGGGGCCACCGGAATCGGAGCCGCCGTGGTGCGCGCCTTTGTGCAACAGGGGGCTCTCGTTGGTTTTGTGGACATAGCCGAGCGCGAAGGCACCGATGTTGCCCAAACAACCGGCGCAGAGTTTCACCAAGTTGATGTAACGGATACCGCCGCGCTCAAATCAGCGATTGCCGACTTTGGCACCGTTGATGTTTTGGTCAACAATGTCGCCAACGACACCCGCCACGATTGGCGGATGGTCACCCAAGACAGCTGGGATGCGACCTTGGCCGTCAATCTACGACCGGCGTTTTTTGCCATTCAAGCGGTGGCGGATGGCATGATGGCCCGTGGACAGGGGAGCATCATCAATTTCGGGTCGATTTCGTGGAAGGTCAAATTTGGCTCCTTGCCGGGCTACACCACCGCCAAATCCGCCATTCATGGGATAACAAAATCTTTTGTCACTGAGCTGGGCGCACATGGTGTCCGGATCAACACAGTGCTGCCCGGATGGGTGATGACCGAACGCCAGAAACAAGAACACTGGAGCGAGGAAGGGGCCAAAATGCTGGCCACCAACCAACCGCTTCGGGGTGAAATCCAACCCCAAGACGCGGCGGCACTGGTGTTGTTTTTGGCGGCCGATGACAGCCGGATGTGTACCGGACAGGAGTTCACGATTGATGGCGGATGGACATGATCCGCCCCCCAAAAACACGATAATATCTGACGAAGACCACCCTCGAACCGAGCGCGATGGCAAGATCGGAACAGACAGACGGGATCGCCTGTCTGGCAAACCTAAACGGATCGCGTGGGTCACCACATCGTTGACCGGTATTGGCGTTAAAACTGTCTGCTCCGCGGTGACCAAGGGGGTGATGTTTTCAACCGGAGCCACGCTTGACCAACCTGGTGGGCGCGCCCAAGGGCCGTTGATATCTGGTCAGTGGCGCGCGTTGCGGATTTCCGCAGGACAGAGACTATTTCGCTGGCAATTTCCTTCATAGGCAAGGCCGTGCACTTACGCGATGTTCTGGCCCATCATCAACGTATGTATCTGGGAGGAGCCACACATGCGCACCCTAATGACTCGGACGGCCGTCGCCGCCCTGACCCTTGCCTTTGCCACCGAAGCCATGGCCACAGAATGGAACGTGTCCCTGTGGGGCAAACGCCGCGCGTTCACCGAACACGTCGAAAAGCTGGCCGAGCTGGTCAACGAAAAGACCAATGGTGAGTTCACGCTGAACATCTCTTATGGCGGTCTGTCCAAGAACAAAGAGAACCTTGATGGCATCTCTATTGGTGCGTTCGAAATGGCTCAGTTCTGTGCCGGTTATCACCGCGACAAGAACCCATCGATCACCGTTCTCGAATTGCCTTTCCTCGGCGTGACATCGCTGCGCCAAGAGGTCGATCTGTCGATGGCCGTGTATCAACACCCCGCCGTCATCGAAGATCTGGGCCGCTGGGAAGCCACCCTTTTGATGCCATCACCCCTGCCGCAGTATAACCTTGTTGGTGTCGGCGACGCGCCTGCAACCTTGGCGGATTTCACCGGTCTAAGCGTACGTGCCACCGGCGGTATCGGTGCCGCCATGGAAACCATCGGCGCCGTCCCAACATCCATGTCGGCGTCTGAAGTGCGTCAAGCCATGGATAGCGGCATCGTCAAGGCGGTGAGCTTTGCGCCGCACGCCCACATGTCCTTTGGCACCATCGAAAACGGCACTTGGTGGACAACCAACCTTAATCCCGGCACCGTGAATTGCCCGGTTGTGGTCAACAATGACGCGCTGGCCGATCTGTCGGACGAACATCGCGACGCCCTGCTTGGGTCCGTTGACGAAGCCTTGGATCACTACATTTCGTCCTATGAAACCAAGACCATGGACGCTTGGGGCCCAGCTTTGGAAGAGCGCGGCATCACCTCCGTGACCTTCACCGATGAAGAACTGGCCGCCTTCAAAGACGCGGCTGCGGCCCCTGCCGCCGCGGCTTGGATCGAAGACAACACCGCACGCGGTCTGCCTGCGCAAGAACTCTATGATCTGGTCACCGGCATGATCGCCGAGGCCAAATAAGCCTGCCCCCCTGCGTCCCTAGCCCACCTAGGGGCGCAGCTTTCTAACTCCCCGAAATCTCAAATGCAGGAGAACCAGCCATGGCCGGGTCTTCCCTAGTGCTGTCCGATGACAGCCAGTTAAGCAAGCTTGATCAGTCTCTGTATCGTGTTGAAAGCGTGCTCGCCCTTGTCAGTGGTCTTGCGGTTTTCTCACTTATGGTGATGGCGGTGTTTTCCGTTGGTGGGCGCAATCTCATCAATCACCCTCTCCCCGGTTATGTCGATTGGATCGAACAGGCCATGCCGTTGATCGCCTTTATGGGCATCTCTTTTGCCCAGCGTGACGGCGGTCATATCCGCATGGATATGCTGGTTGGCGCGCTCAAGGGGCGCAGCCTCTATATTGTCGAATTTGTCACAACGGCGGTGATCCTCTTGGTGATGGTTCTGCTCGTCTGGGGCACTTGGGCGCATTTCGACCGGAGCTTTGACTTCTCGGCCCCCATGTGGAGCCGCGACAGTTCGATGGATATTTCCCTGCCGCTTTGGCCTGCCAAACTGCTCGCTCCGGTGGCGTTTGGCGTGCTGTGCCTGCGCCTGATGTTGCAGCTCTGGGCCTATGGCCTCGCCATCCTCTTCAACGAATCCAAACCCATCGCCGTGCCGCTTGTGGCCGACGCCGCCACCCAAGCCGCGATGGAAGCCGAGCATGTCTCGGGCCACGATAGTTAAGGACAGCTGACATGGAACCTATTGATATTGGCCTGATCGTATCGGGCGGCATGCTGGTGCTGGTTGTTCTGGGGATGCGCGTGGCCTTTGCCGCCGCCGCCGCCGGGTTGATTGGCCTCGTTTGGATCTTCTGGGCCAAGTTTGGCTATGACCCCGACCGTTTTGGCAAGGCCGTAACCGTCGCGGTGAAGACCGCCGGCCAAGTGCCGCATTCCAAAATTTCGTCGCAAGCGCTGAGCTTGATCCCGACCTTCATCCTGATCGGCTATCTTGCCTATTACGCCGGTCTCACCAAAGCCCTGTTTGAGGCCGCAAAACGCTGGTTGGCATGGGTGCCGGGCGGCCTTGCCGTCTCAACCGTCTTTGCAACGGCGGGGTTTGCCGCCGTCTCCGGCGCCTCGGTTGCCACTTCGGCGGTCTTTGCCCGCATCGCCATCCCCGAAATGCTCAAAATCGGCTATGACAAACGCTTTGCCGCCGGTGTTGTTGCGGCGGGCGGTACTTTGGCCTCGCTTATTCCACCTTCTGCGATCCTCGTGATCTATGCGATCATCGTCGAACAGGACGTCGGCAAACTCCTCCTCGCGGGCTTCATCCCCGGTGCCTTTTCCGCCGTAATCTATGGCGGGTTGATCGTCGGCATGGCATTGGTCATCAAAGACTTTGGCCCCCCCGTCAAAGGCTTCACTTGGAAACAGCGTTTTGAGGCACTCCCCCCGGCGCTGCCCATCGTCATCGTCGTCTTCACCATCATCCTGTTCGTCTACAACCCGTTTGGCGGCGACGCATGGGGGACGCCGACCGAAGGTGGCGCAATCGGGGCCTTTGTTGTCTTCCTCATGGCTCTGTACCAAGGCATGCGTTGGTCAGAATTCAAAGACGCCCTTCTCGAAACCGCCAAGCTAAGCGTGATGATTTTCACCATCATCTGGGGCGTGTTGATCTATGTGCGCTTCCTCGGTTTTGCCCAACTTCCGGCGGCGTTTTCCGACTGGATCACCGGCCTTGAATACTCGCCCATGCTGATCTTGATCTGCATCCTGCTCGCCTACGCCGTGCTTGGCATGTTCATGGATGCCATCGGGATGCTTCTCTTGACCCTCCCGGTTGTCTACCCGGCGGTCATGGCCCTAAACGGTGGCGAAGCCGTCGCCGCAGCCGATAGCGCATTCGGCATGTCGGGCCCGATGTGCGCGATATGGTTCGGGATCTTGGTGGTGAAAATGGCCGAGTTTTGCCTGATCACGCCACCCATCGGCCTCAACTGTTTTGTGGTTGCTGGGGTGCGCGATGATCTAAGTGTCCAGGACGTGTTCAAAGGCGTAACGCCATTCTTCCTCGCGGATGCCGCGACCATCGGCTTGCTGATCGCCTTCCCATCCATTGTGCTTTGGTTGCCGTCCTTGGCATAACCCAAACGGGGCCGCTGCAATCCCTGCGGCCCCGGTTTACAAAACGTCCAACGACACTTTGACCCGGTCCATAACGACCGAGGTATTGAACCGGCTAATATTGGATTCATCAAAGAAATAGCGCTCTGTAAACGCTTCATATTCCTTGATATCCGCCACCGTCAGGATCAACAGAAAATCCGCCTCGCCGGTGGTGTAATAGCATTGCTGAACACAATCCGCGCTTTGCATCTTGCGTTTGAACGCCTCAAGGTGCGCGCGGCTTTCGCGTTCCAAAATGACCTCGGCGATGATGGTCATCTCACGCCCCAGTTTCGCAGGATTGAGAACCGCGATTTCCCGGTCGATAACCCCGCTGTCCCTAAGTTTCTTCAACCGTTTTTGAACGGCTGGTGCCGATAGGCCAAGTTGCAGGCTGATCGCATCCGCCGTCAGGCGGGCGTCTTCCTGTACCATTTTCAAAATCTCGAGGTCTTTGTCATCCATGTGACGAAAATCATCGCAAACGCGGCGCTAGGCAATCTTTTTCCTCCCAAATCCGGCGAAAATCGGCGTCTCATGGCCAGATTTTTGCGCTACGACTTAGGGTAACTCAGCACTAGGATACCTTTATGTTCGCCACATTCGCCGCCGCAGCTATTGAACACACGCCCGGATCGCCGTCCCCGGCAAAGGCCGCTTATCAAGTCTTGAGCCCCGAGGATTTTACCGCTGCGCAACAAGAGATCATGGCTTGGGATGGCTATGCCGCAACTCCGTTGGTTGCTTTAACCGGATTGGCCGACACGCTGGGTGTTGCGCGGATCGACTACAAAGATGAGGGGCCGCGATTTGGCTTGGGCAGTTTCAAGGCGCTTGGCGGGTCCTACGCCGCGATGCGCGTGCTCCAGCGCGAAATCGGAAAAGCAACCGGGCAAGCGGTTTCCTTGGAGGACATCCGCAAGGGCCATTTCAAGGAAGACTGCGCCAAGATCACTTTGGTGTCCGCCACCGATGGCAACCATGGCCGCTCATTGGCTTGGGGCTGTCAGCGGGTTGGGGCTCCGTGCCGAATTTATATCCACGCCGAAGTCAGCGAAGGCCGCGCCACAGCGATGCGTGATCTTGGGGCGGATGTTGTGCGCATTGAGGGCGACTACGATGCCTCGGTCCATCTGGCAAAACAAGAGGCCGAGGACAACGGTTGGTTTGTGGTGTCTGACACGTCATGGCCCGGATATACCGAGCCACCGCGCGATGTGATGGCGGGGTATGGCGTGATGACCCGCGAAACCTGCGACGAGTTAACCGCGCCGCCAACCCATGTGTTTTTGCAAGGCGGCGTCGGGGGATTGGCCGCTTCGGTTGCCGCCGCTCTGCGCCAGTATTACGGTGACCAATCCCCGCGCGTGGTGATCGTTGAACCTGACCGCGCCGCCTGTTTGTTTGCAAGCGCCAAGGCGGGCGAGGCCACCACCGTCGCGATTCACGACGAAACCATCATGGCGGGCCTCTCCTGTGGCGAACCCTCTTCTATGGCTTGGGACATTCTCGCAGAAGAGGCGTCAGATTTCATTGTCATCCCCGATAGCATCGTTGCCCCAACCGTCCGGCTTCTCGCCCGCCCCGCCTTTGGCGATCCGGTTATCAACGCTGGCGAAAGCGCGGTTGCCGGGCTGGCCGCCGTGATCGCAGCGCGCCAAGACGAAATCCTATCGGAAACGCTAGGCTTGGATGCCAAATCGCGGGTGCTTTTAATTGGCTCCGAAGGCGTCACAGACCCTGAAATCTTCCACGCAATCCTGCAAGGGGCCGACCATGTCTAAGGCCCCGCCGCGTGGATTTTCCGACTTCGAGTTTGAACGCCGGTTGCATGCCGCGCAGACTCTGATGGGCGCGCACGGGTTGGATGCCATGCTTTTGATGAGCGAGGCCGAACTACGCTATTTCACCGGGTTTCACACGCTCTTTTGGCAAAGCCCAACGCGGCCTTGGTTTCTCGTTGTTCCTGCGACGGGCAAACCCATCGCGGTCATCCCCGAGATTGGCGCGGCGTTGATGCGCAGCACATGGATCGACGACATCCGCACCTGGAGCGCACCAGCCCCCACCGACGATGGCATTACCCTGCTCACCGACCTTCTTCACCCTTTGGCACAAAAGGGCAAAACGCTTGGCGTGCTAAAGGGGCATGAAACCGGATTGCGGATGCCGCTTGGCGATTATGAACGTTTGATCAAGGCGTTGCCGGGTCTAACAGTAACTGATGCCACCGGGCTGATCCGCCGGTTGCGGATGGCGAAATCCGAGGCTGAGATTGAAAAGCTCGCCCATATTTGCGCCATCGGCTCTCGCAGTTTCGCCGCCATGCCCGATATGGCGCGGCCCGGCGTCCCTTTTGACGATCTGTTCCGGGCATTTCGGCAAGAGGTGCTTGCTCAGGGTGCCGACGATGTACCGTACCTCGTCGGTGGTGCCGCGCAGGGCGGGTATGTCGATGTGATTTCCCCGCCAACCGCCAAACCCTTGGCCAAGGGTGATATTGTCATGCTGGACACCGGTGCCACATGGGACGGGTATTTTTGCGATTTTGACCGCAATTTTGCCATTGGACAGGCCGATGATCAGTCGCGCCGAGCCTATGACGTGCTCTGGCGCGCCACCGAAGCCGGGCTGGAAATGGCCCGCCCCGGTGTGACCTGTTCCGAGTTGTTTCATACGATGAGCAAGGTGATCCGCGAGATGGACAAGCAAGGCGGAGACGTGGGCCGTTTGGGTCATGGCTTGGGCATGCAGCTTACCGAATGGCCCTCTCATGCGGCGTTTGACGACACAGCGATTGAGGAAAACATGGTTCTGACGCTGGAACCCTCGCTTGGGTATGGCGATGGGCGCATTATGGTGCATGAAGAAAACATTGTGATCCGCGCCACCGGCGCCGAATTGCTGACAAAGCGGGCCGCGCCAGAATTGCCGGTGATCTAAGGGGCCAAGATGAAGTTAGATTTCGACACCGATGATGGGATCGGAACGCGCGCCACATTTGGGGCCATCGTTCTTGAAACGGACGAAACGCTTGAGCCTGAGTTCGCGCGGATGATGGCGCTGGATGGAGTCGCTCTTTACCATAGCCGCATCCCCATGGTGTCTGACATCCGCCCTGAGACACTGGGCAAAATGGAGGCCGACCTACCGGCCGCGGCGCGTTTGCTTCCGCCGTCCTTGGGGTTTGATGTGATCGGCTATGGCTGTACGTCCGCATCAACTGTGATTGGGTCCGACCGTGTGGCCAAGTCCATTCAATCCGTCTTTCCCCGCGCCAAAGTCACCGACCCGCTCAAAGCCATCATTGCGGCGTGCCAAAGCCTCAAGGCCCGGCAAGTCGGATTTATCACACCCTATATTCCACAAGTATCGCAGCGGATGCGCCAAAAGCTCGAAGATGCGGGATTAGAGATCAGGTGCCTTGCTTCATTTGAAGAAGGCGATGATCCGACCGTGGCCCGCATTTCCCCCGCCTCGATTGTGCGCGCGGCTGAACGTGTCGCCGAGCACAGCCCCTGTGATGTGATCGTAATTTCCTGCACCAACCTGCGCTGTCTCGACATCATTCCAACGCTTGAAGACCGGCTTAACCGTCCGGTTATTTCCAGCAATCAGGCCTTGGCATGGCATATGCAACGTCTTGCCGGAATTGACGCGCCACACCCGCAATTCGGTCGGCTGTTTGGGTGTGACTTACTGCAATAGCACCCTTTTTGACCCCTATAACTAAGGTTTATGCGCGTCTTTCTTGGGTTTGAAGGGGGGCGCTACAAACTTTTGGCTGATGGCCAACCCCAATCTTTTCCGCTTGTTAAAAGGCGACAGGATCGACCTAGTCTGGTGACAGCCACCGCGGTCCTTGCCGACATACCTCCGTGGCCTGCCACGCGAACAACCGTGTGATCCCGGTCGACATGGTTATGTGCAGAAGGTGTTTTCCTGCTGCATTTTCGCTCATCTCGGGCGGGCCGAGACCAATCAATCGCGTGCCAATTCAAGCCGAGGCACCCACAGCAAGTTTGGAAACAAGATGATGCCGCCTTTTTCTCCTGCCCGCAATCATGCCGAAGAAATTGCAAATGTACGGGCCGGTTTTGCACCAAATTCACTGAAGGCGAAACCACAGGCCCTCACCCTGCGAACCGCCCAAATCAGAATGACGGATCGCCCGGGTGCCCGCACGATGGGCCTCTCTGCCTCCAATCGCTGCGGTCAGCGATCTGACCAATCCCCGGCGCGCTTTTTCGGATCGGTTTGACCAACCTTCGCAAACCATTCCCTTCCGCCCAATAGGTGGCGGTTTTTGATGAATGGCGTTTCTGACAAAACACGCTATGATTGCACCGATTAAAGTGGACATAACACCATGTGGACAGGACCCCAAGCCGCAAGACCGGACCGCATTCGGCAGTTTTTTCTGGCTTTAACGGTAGTTTTTTCCTGTTTTTCTCCGGTTTCCTCAGGGGCGCAAACCGTCAACAACGAGATCATTCAAGAGCTGGCCGATCAAGGGTTTTCAGTTGTGTCGACCCGCTACACATGGTTGCGCCGCATTGTTGTTACCGCCAGCGATGGGACATTTGAACGCGAATTGTTGATCACGCGCGGCACGGGTGTAGTTTTGCATGACAAATGGCGTCGTGTCGATACGCCCGCCCAGAGGCCTCGTGTTCGCCAGAAAAACGATGATCGTGACAAAAGGCACCCGCCGCCACGACGGACGGGGCCAAGGCCGGGCGATGGTCCGTCACATCCGCCAGAGGACCGTCCCAAATCTCGACCAGAATCTCGTCCTGAATCTCGGTCTGGGTCTCCGCCAGGACCACCACCGGCGGATAAGCCGAGCCCAGGCAACAGATGAAATATATCCAACCGACAGGTAACCGGGTTTGGGAGGTTGCCGATTGAAACGATCTAGTCTGCTACTCTGGCTTGTTGTGGGAATCCAGGTGCTTTGCGCCGGGGCCTTTGTCGTGAGCTTGGCGCTTTCGGTCTTGGGAATGCAACGCACCGAAACCAGTTGGCAAATGCGCGAGGCTTTGGAAATCGCCGCCAGCATCGGATTGATATTCGGAGCTGTTTTAGGAGTTTTTTCGGTTCTTCAGGCCCGACGCAGCCAGCATCAGGCAGAACAGGCGCTCCGCTCTGCGGCGGGCGCATTTGCTGTGACGGTTGACGAAAAACTGGTGGGGTGGGGCCTGACCAATGCCGAAAAAGACGTGGCATGGTTGGTGATCAAAGGGTTTTCAACCAAGGAAACCGCCGATCTGCGCGGCACCAGCGAAGGCACCGTCAAATCGCAATGCAATGCGATTTATCGCAAGGCCGGGGTCAAAGGCCGGGCACAGCTTTTGTCAGGTTTGGTCGAAGATTTGCTTTTATCGTCAGACGATTGAGGGGTGGTCAGGCGCTGTTCCACTCCTTGGGCATAACCGGGGTAAGCTCTAGCAACTTCTGGGTATAACTGGCCTGTGGCGTTTCAAACAAAACCTCCGATGGGCCAAACTCTTCGATACGGCCATGGCGCAAAACCACCATATCATCGGCCATCTGTCGCACGACGGCCAGATTGTGACTGATGAAGAGGATTGTTAGGCCAAACTTTTCCTGTAAGTCTTTCAGCAGGTTGAGGATTTCGGCCTGAATGGACACATCCAAGGCCGATGTCGGCTCGTCACAGATCAAAAACCTTGGTCGCGCCAACAAAGCCCGCGCCACGGCGATCCGCTGCCGTTGACCACCGGAAAACTGATGCGGGTATTTGTCGATTGCATCTGGGGTCATGCCAACCAGATCAAGCATATCCGCCGCCAAAGCGCGGCGTTCGTCTTTGTCGTGCACAAGGTCATAAAGCCACAGCGGCTCGGATAGGATGTCACCGATGCGGTGGCGGGAATTGAGGCTTGAATAGGGGTCTTGAAAGACCATTTGGATCAACTGTCGCGACGGGTGTCGCCGCCCGCGCGCCTTGCCGGTTGGCAAGGGGTCACCGCCCAATTTCATCTCGCCACCGCTTGGCGGCACCAGCCCTGTGATGGCTTTGGCCAGTGTCGATTTACCCGATCCGCTTTCCCCGACAAGGCCAAGAATACTGCCCGGTTTCACCTCGAAACTCACGGAATGCAGGGCCGTAAACGGCTCGGGGCGCCGGAACAAAGAGGTGCGCACACCGGGGAATTGCACCTGAAGCGTGTCGATGGTCAGGCCGATTTCGCTCTGTTTCTGACCTTGCAACAACCATTGCTCGGCCCGCGACACGGCCCCATCGCTGTCATGGGTTTCTTCGGGAACGCGAAAGCGGCGCAGCTTGCGATCAAGCGGCGGAACCGCATCCATCAACCCGATTGTATAACTCTCTTGCGGGGCCCCTAAAACCTGTGCCGTTTTGCCAGTTTCCACCACACGGCCCCACCGCATAACCGTGACGCTATCGGCAATTTGTGCAATAACGCCAATATCATGGGTGATGAGAATAAAGCCGATTTTGCGGGTATCCGCCAAAGTACGGATAAGGTCCAGAACCTGACTTTGCACCGCAACGTCCAAGGCGGTGGTGGGTTCATCCGCAATGATCAATTCCGGATTGGTACAAAGCGCAAGGGCAATCACCACCCGTTGGCGCATCCCGCCGGAAAACTGGTGCGGATAGGATTTGATCCGTTGCGCCGCGCCGTTGATCCCGATTTCTTCCAATAGGTCGATGGCGCGGGTGCGGGCGGCGGTTGTGCCGATATTCTCATGGGCTTGGATGGTTTCAATCAGCTGATCTTCCACCGTCATCAGCGGGTTCAAGCTTGTCTGCGGGTCCTGAAAGATCATCGAGATGCGTTTGCCCCGCAGCGCGTGGGCCTCGCCGGGATCAAGAGCGCGCAGATCGGTGTCCCCCAATCTGAGGTCACCCTCAGCGATATATCCCGGCGTTTGCAATAGCCCAATAATCGCGGCGCCAACGGTGCTTTTGCCAGCGCCACTTTCTCCAACCAAACCGTGAATTTCCCCCGGTTGGATACGAAGCGACACATCTTTGATCGCGGTGATGTCGCCAAAGCGTGACGGGAATTTGACCGTGAGGTTTTCAACAGTAAGCATCAGCGCAACCTCGGGTTAAAGACATCGCGTAGGAAATCCCCAAGGATGTTGATCGACACCACAAGCGCCACAAGAAACAGGGTCGGAATCCACAAAATCCACCATTCCCCCGACAACATGAACTGCATCCCGATCCTGATAAGCGTCCCGAGCGAGGGGCTATCAGCAGGCAAACCAATGCCAAGGAAGGACAGCGTCGCCTCCAGCAAAATGGCTGAGGCCAGATCAACGGTCATTATGACCAAAAGCGGCCCGAGGATATTGGGCAGAATATGCACAAACATAACGCGGATGGGGCGCTGCCCCATGATAATCGCCGCCTGCACATATTCCTTTTGCATCTGCACAAAGGTCGAGGCGCGCGCAGTACGGGCAAAGTTGACCCAAAGTGACAAGGCAATCGCCAAGGTTAGGACCGCGATCCGCAGGTCTTGCTGCATATCGGCGGGCAACACGCCGCGCGCAATCCCGTCAATCAACAGCGCGGTCAAAATCGCCGGCAGGGCAAGTTGTATATCGGCAATGCGCATGACCACGGCGTCAAACCGCCCGCCGTAATACCCCGCCGCAAGCCCAAGACCCACGCCAAGCACCGTCGCAATCACCATGGCCGACAACCCGATGATCAATGATAGTCGCGCGCCATAAAGAATTGATGAGACCATATCGCGGCCCTGATCGTCGGTTCCCAGCAAGAATTTCGGGTTTGCCCCGTCTTGCCAGACCGGCGGCAACAACCCGTCAAATAGGCTAAATGAGCCAAGATCATAGGGGTTCACCGAGGCAATCCACGGGGCAAAGGCCGCGCCTATAAATGTGAGCAAAGCCACCAAAGCCGCGAGCATCGCGGCGGGTGAATGGATAAAGAGCCAGACCCCTTCGGAACGTTTCAGAAACTCTTTCATGACACGTCCTTGATCCGCAATCGCGGGTCGATTGCCACATAGAGCAGGTCAACAATCAGGTTCACCAGCACAAAGAAAAACGCGATCACCACAAGGTAGACCCCCATAACCGGGATATCGACAAAGCGGATCGATTCAAGGAACAAAAGCCCCATTCCGGGCCATTGAAAGACGCTTTCGGTGACGATGGAAAAGGCAATGACGCCGCCAAATTGCAGGCCAATGATGGTGATCACCGGCACCAACGTATTGGCCAGCGCATGGCGAAAATAGAGCCGCCCCATCGGCACACCGCGCGCCGTGGCAAAGCGGATATAATCGGATCGCATCACCTCCATCATCTCGGCCCGGACCAATCGCATGGTCAACGTGAGCTGATAGACACCAAGCGTCAGCGCCGGAAGGATCAACGCCCGCCAGCCATCCACCGTAAAGAAAGAGCTTTCCCAACCGCCAAGTTGTACCGTGCCACCGCGCCCAAAGGTCGGCAGCCAACCCAGCTGAACACCAAACAGGAAAATCAACATGATCCCAATGACAAAGGTCGGGATCGACACCCCTATCAAGGTGGTCATTAGGATGGTTTGGGTTACGAACCCACGCGGACGCAACGCCGTATAGACCCCCGTGGGAATCCCAACGAGCAATGAGATCAACAAGGCGACAATCCCAAGCTCCAAAGTCGCCGGAATCCGGGTCACGATCATCTCGGCCACCGGCTGACGAGTCCGATAAGAAAAGCCGAAATCACCCTGTAGCAAATTGCCCGTAAAACGCGCGAATTGCAGGACAAACGGGTCGTTTAGCCCCAAGTCCTCACGAAGGCGTTCTTGATCCTCGACCGATGTTTCGACGCCGGTCATTTGACTGACCGGATCGCCGACAAATCGGAACAGGGAAAACGCCAGAAAGGCGACGGCCAGCATCACAAAGACCGATTGGGCCAGCCGTTTGAAAATGAAATAGACCATAACCGCGTTGAACGTCCCGTCCCTTTAGCCCCTCCGGCACCAATCCGTCCCCTTCGCGGTTTCGTCTTTCCACAAATATCCCAGGGTGAATTGGTCGTCTTGCGACCAAGAGGGGCAGCACCCCTCTCGACCTGTGTTTCACAACCGACGGCGCGGCTTAGTTCACAGTAACCCAGCGCAACATAAAGAAGTTGTCGGCGCGCTGTGTCAGGTCAACATTGTCCTTGGCGGCCCAGATAAGCGGCTGGGTGTAAAGCGGGATATAGGCCACTTCGGATTGGGTGGTTTTGACAACCTCATCAATCATCATCTGCCGTTTGGCCGGGTCGATTTCCTGCTGAATCATCGGCAGCAACTCATCGACGCGGGCGTTAGAATATCCGCCAAAGTTCCACGAGCCGAGCTTTTTGTCGTTGTCTTGGGTATGCATCAAGAAACGGATCGGATGTTCCATATCAAAGGTGCCCGGCGACCAGCCCAGCAGATACATATCAAAGTCATCTTCGCGCAGCTGGGGCCAATAATCACGCACTGGTCCGGTGCTCAGTTCGGCCTTGAGACCGACGGCAGCAAACATCGACGCGGCGGCGCGGCACACCGCTTCGTCATTGATGTAGCGATCGTTGGGGCATTTCAGGCCAAAGGAAAACCCGTCCGGGTAACCGGCTTCGGCCAACAATTCCTTGGCCCGATCCGGGTTGTAGTCCGGGCGCGAGGAATTTGCCTCGGAGTAGCCGGAAATATCCGCCGGAACCAATTGCGATGCCGGCTCAATCTTGCCCCGGAACAGAACCCGATCAATCGACGCCACATCAATGGCATGCGCGGCGGCCAAGCGCACGCGCGGATCGGCAAAGGGGTTGGCGTCGCTCACATCCGACGAATAAAGCAGCTTTTCATGCTCGTGGCCAAAGCCAAACATGATGACGCGGGTTTCTCCGCCTTCAAGAACTTTGAATCCGTCGCGGCTCTCGACTTGGGCAACGTCCTGCAAGGGGATCGGCTGAATAAAGTCGATTTCGCCGGACAAAAGCGCCGCCAATCCGGTGGCGGAATTGCCGATGGGCGTAAACACCGCTTCGGTTAGGTTGTGCCCGGCTTCATCCCACCATCCGGCATGGGGGGCGAGAACGGTTTTCACGCCGGGGTCGCGGCTTACCAATGTGAACGCGCCGGTGCCGTTTACGTTCATCGTCGCAAAGTTTTCAGCGTCGCGGGCGGGCAGGGCGGCGTCGTTGGCTTCGGCCCAGCCCTTGTCCAAAATCATGAAGTTGGCGATGCTATCCGGGAACAGCGGATTGGGCGCTTTGGTCACAAAATCAATGGTGTAGTCGTCGACAACGCGCACGTCGGCCACGGGCGCAAACCAGCTGCGCACATCGGCGGCCTCGTTCGAGGCGCGTTGATAGGAAAACATCACGTCCTCGGCGGTAAAGTCCGATCCGTCCTGAAACTTGACGCCCTGACGCAGGTTGAAACGCCAGCCGTCTTCGCCCTCAAGCGGTTCCCATGACGCCGCCAATGACGGTTCGATCGACATGTCCTGGCCGCGGCGCACCAAGCCTTCGTAGATATTGTTCAAGAAGGAAAGAACCGGCGCAGAATTCACCGCGTGCGGGTCCATCGTTTGAGGGTCCGTGGTCGACGCCCACCGCAAGGTTTCAGCCGAAGCAGAGACCGAAAGGCAGATCGCGGCGCTGGCCAAGAGGGTGGAATTTCTGAAGGTGTTACAAGTCATGACGTCTCCCCATTTTGCTCTGATCGGCACAAACAGCGTGGCGTTTCCGGTGATCACGTCAAGGTTAACTTGTATGGAAAATGCGTGTTTTTGGACCAATTGGTCAGCAAACCAATCAAAACAAAGTGATTTGCCACAGCTATTTGTGTTTCGGGACGGCTGCGCTCCAATCCGCCACGGTACCGGTGCCGATCCGCTTTAGAAGGTCAATCAGTTGCTCAACATTGTTTTCTGACAGATCTCGCAGGTAGGGCCGCATGGCCGTTTGGATCAAATCGGGCGCAGTGTTACAGGCCTCGTAGCCAAGCGCCGTTGGCTTTACCGCCTGACCGCGCCCGTCCGCGCGGTTTGGTGTGCGGATAACAAAGCCATCTTTTTCTAGCCGTGAAATGAGACGCGACGCCGTGGTGCGTTCCAATCCAACAAATTTGGCGATCTGGCTTGGCGCTTCTATTCCTTCAAAGCGAATGCAGGCCAAAACCGTCCAAGACAGGCGGCTTAAACCAATATCAATCAACGCCCCATCAACAGAGGTTTGCAAGATCAAGGCCGCCCGACTGAGGCAATAGCCAAGGTTATCCTGCGCGCTATAGCTTGAAATTTCCTTACTCGGTTCCACAGTAGACCCAAAAATAAACGTGCTTGATGAACGTAAAATCATACATTTCATTCCGCAAAAGGCAAGAATTTGCTTGAAAATAGCGGATGTGTTGTGGAGTGTTACGTAAAAAGCGTGCAGTTAGCACATAAATCCGCCCCCTGCGGTCCGAATGGAGAATACATGAACCAGCCCGCTTCAGTCATGGTTTTCGCACAACACCACTTCCGTGCAGGTGTGGTATGACCCGGTTCTTCTCCTCAAAATCACGGCCCGTTCATATGGGGCCTTACCCGGTTGAGCTTTTGGCGCGCCGCGCGACGGTTGATCTAAGCACGGTCCCAGAGATGGAGGCGCTTAGGTTTGAAAATCCTAACGCGCCCCTTTCGATCATCAACGCCATGCGTGACCATCAGGCCATGTTGGATGCCATCCGTTCCGGGATCGTCAATGGCGAGGTTGCCGAGGCTCCAAACGACCCTATTGAACGCGCCAATCATCTGAAATCTTTTGGGTATTTTTCCGACGCAGCGTTGGTCGGTTGTTGCAAATTACCCGCCCAAGCGATGTTGGCGGCCCCGATTTCCAATCCGGATATCGATAAGCTCGCGCATGACCTGCGCACCAAACAAACCAAAACCCTAGCCGCCGGGATTGACCTGATCATGGCCGATCTCAAGGAGTCGATGGAAGCCGACCTTCCGAGTATCGCGGCCCATACGCATGCTTTGGTGTTCCTCTACGAAAACCCGCGTGAGATTGACCCAAGCGAGCCGGGAACCGATTGGATCACCGGGGCCTATGCCCATCGCGCCGCCTTGCTGGCCTCGGAAACGGCGGTGGTCTTGGCCAATTACCTGCGGCTATTGGGGCATGATGCCCGCGCGCATACATCCAGTTGCAGCGACGTTGATTTGAACAAATTGGCCGTGGCCTCCGGGCTTGCTACGGTCGAAAACGGCGTTTTGACCCATCCCTATATCGGCACGCGCTTTGGCCTATCTGTTGTGACAACCCGTTTTGAAATCGCCCCTGATTTGCCGCTGGCCGCGATGGCAGAGCAGCCCAAATCCGCCTTTGGTGCCGCGTGGCAATTTGGACTAAACTCGGTCAAAAATGTACGAAATGCCCTGCCTTTCGCGAAACGACGCTTTGTGGATGGGGCGCACCCGTTTGAGCGCCTAAAACGGGTCGACACGCCGACAACCTATATCGACGAAGCCAACGTCGCCCGGGTTCCCAAACGCACCGATATGTTTGCCCGTGCGCAATTTGGCGACATGGGCAAGAAGCTTCAGGACAGCGCCAAGGGTGGTCACTACGTCCGCAAGGCTGCGCCATCCATGGCACAACGCCGCGCGCTTGGAGCGTTTGTGCTTTTGCAAGACGGTGAACAAGAGCCGGTGCAAGCCAGATTGGACCCGCAAGACGCCGCCGATCTGATCAAAGCGACAAGCTATTTCCTAGGTGTTGATGCGGTTGGTATTTCGCGGTGCCCCGCGTGGAGTTGGTATAGCCATGACGCCCGCGGTGACGTCATCAATCCGCCCCACGATCAAGCGATCAGCATGGTGATCGATCAGGGTTATGAAACCATGGATGGGTCATCGGGGGACGATTGGATCGCCGTTGCCCAATCGATGCGGGCCTATTTGCGCTTTTCGCTGTTGGGCGGTGTGATCGCCAAACAAATCCGCAACCTCGGCTATTCCGCCAAGGCTCATACGGTGATGGACGGCGAAGTCTTGCAGCCCCCGCTGTTGCTTTTGGCAGGATTGGGTGAGGTGAGCCGTATCGGCGAGGTGATCCTAAACCCCTATCTTGGGCCGCGTTTGAAATCAGGGGCGGTGACCACCGATCTGCCATTGGCGCACGACAAACCCATCGATTTTGGCCTGCAAACTTTCTGCGAAAGCTGCACCAAATGCGCCCGCGAATGCCCGTCTGGGGCCATCACGGCCGGGCCTAAGCTCATGTTTAATGGCTATGAAATCTGGAAATCTGATAGCCAGAAATGCACCACATATCGTGTTACCACTCCGGGTGGGGCCATGTGCGGACGGTGTATGAAAACCTGCCCCTGGAACCTCGAAGGGATATTCAAAGAAGCCCCGTTTCGTTGGACCGCGATGAAAGCGCCGCAATTGGCCCCGGCCTTGGCGCGACTGGATGATGCGGTTGGCAATGGCGGGCTCAACCCAGTGAAAAAATGGTGGTGGGATTTGGAAATCACCGAAGGGGGCGGGTATCGACCCACCAAAACACCTGTCAACGCCCGCGACCTCCAGACCGATTTGGATGTGACGTTTGAGGATCAAACACTTGCGGTTTATCCCGCACCTCTGGCCCCGCACCCCTATCCATACCCCTTCCCAATGGACCGCGAGGCCGGCATTCAGGCATACAAAGCAATGATCCCCGCATCCGAGTACAAAGCGCGGCGCGCGCAGGGCGATGACAAGGTTGTGCACCACTATACCGCCGACGGGGATAGCCCGGTCATTCAGGTTGAAATCACCAAGGCCGAGGAGATTGCCCAAGGTGTGATGCGCTACGAGTTTCGCAAACCCGACAAAGGCGATTTGCCCGAGTGGCAGGCCGGAGCGCATTTGGATTTGGTCGTCGCGCCCGAATTCTTGCGCCAATATTCGATGTGCGGCGCCCCGGCGGATCGATCGAAATACGAAATCGCGGTCCTGCGCGAAGACGCGGGCCGGGGTGGCTCAAAATTGATGCACAGGATTTTCAGCGAGGGACGCACAGTGTTTGTCTCGCATCCGATCAACCATTTTGCGCTTGATCCTTATGCCACAAAAACGATCCTGATGGGCGGTGGGATCGGCATCACCCCGATGATCGCAATGGCCCACGAATTGCACGCATCTGGGCGGGATTTTGTGCTGCATTATTCGGGCCGTAGCCGCGCCAATATGGGGTTTTTGCCGGAACTGGCGGCGATGCCGTGGGCCGACAAGGTTCATTTACATATTACCGATGAAAACAGCCGCGCAGACTTTGACCGATTGTTAGCGGGCTACGAGCCGGGTTGGCATATCTACACCTGTGGGGCCGATCGCTATATGGCGTCGGTTCTTGACGCCGCCTGCCGTTCTGGTTTCCCAGAGGATGCTCAGCACCTTGAGTATTTCTCAGTCCCGGAACAACCCGACTATGAAAACTATGATTTCACTCTGAAATTGGTCAAATCCGGCAAGACCCTTCAGGTTCCAGCGGATAAAACCGCCGTGGATGTGCTAAACGCCAACGGGTTTTCGGTGGATGTGAAATGCTCGGACGGTATCTGCGGGGTGTGCAAATGCGGTGTGATATCCGGCGATGTGGAGCACCGCGATTTCGTCTTGTCAAAGGCGCAGCGCGAGACCAACATCATCCTATGTCAGTCCCGCGCTGCCGATAAAGACGGCGTCATCGAGATAGATATGTGAGTGTGCTGATCACGACGCCGCCCTGAGTTCAAACTCGAAATCCCGAAGGGTTTCGGGCTTGATTTCAATCGAAAATCCCGGTGCATTGGGTGCTTGATACGCGCCGTTTTTGACTACGCAGGGGTGTTTGAAATGCTCGTGCAGGTGGTCGACAAACTCGATCCGCTTGCTGTCTTTTTCGCCGGTGATCGCAATGTAATCAATCATCGACAGGTGTTGAACATATTCGCACAACCCGACGCCCCCGGCATGGGGCCAAACCGGTAGATTGAATTTCGCCGCCATAAGTTGCACGGCCAACACCTCGTTCAGACCACCCAATCGGCAGCTATCGATTTGTACTATGTCGATGGCATCATTGGCGATGAACTGCTTGAAAAGAATGCGATTTTGGCACATCTCTCCGGTTGCAACTTTGATGGGCGCAACGGCTTTTCGGATTTTGGCATGGCCGATCACATCATCGGGGCTTGTCGGTTCTTCGATGAACAGCGGTTTAGCAAAGGCCAGCTCTTGGACCCAATCAATGGCTTGATCGACCTCCCAAACCTGATTGGCATCAATCATCAAGTTCATCTCTGGGCCAAGCTCTTCGCGCGCGATGGTCAGGCGGCGTTTGTCGTCTTCAAGGTTCTGACCGACCTTGAATTTGGTATGGGTAAAACCGGCCTCTCCGGCCTCGCGACATAGGGTGCGCAATTTGTCATCGCTATAGCCAAGCCACCCCGCCGAAGTGGTGTAACACGGATACCCCTCAGCGCGCAGTTTGGCGATACGATCCGCCTTGCCCGGTTCGGCTTTCCTAAGAATTTCAAGGGCTTCATCGGGGGTTAGCACATCCGTGATATAGCGAAAGTCGACCAATCTCACGATCTCTTCGGGCGACATGTCACCGACCAATTGCCACACGGGTTTGCCTGCCTCTTTGGCCAACAAATCCCAAACGGCGTTCACGACGGCCCCGGTGGCAAGGTGGATGGCACCCTTGTCGGGGCCAATCCAGCGGAGCTGGCTGTCACCGGTGATATGGCGCCAAAACCGACCCATGTCCGCACGCACCCAATCGAGATCAAGGCCAACAAGCAAGTGCCTGATCGCCTCAATCGCCGCCACGCAAATCTCATTCCCACGCCCGATGGTAAACGTCAGACCGTGGCCTTTATGCGCGCCGTCCGTATGCAAGATCACATAGGCGGCGGAATAGTCGGGATCGGGGTTCATGGCGTCCGACCCGGCAAGGGAGGCTGAGGTCGGGAAGCGCAAGTCGTGAGTGGTGAGATCAGTGATCTTTCCCATCAGCCTGAAACCACGTTTTGATGTTGAGTTCCAAGCCCTTGGATACCAAGCTTCATCTTGTCACCGGGTTTCAAATACACCTCGGGCTTTTGTCCCAATCCAACGCCAGGGGGGGTGCCGGTTGAGATCACATCACCGGGTTGCAGCGACATAAATTGCGACAGATGCGAGATAACCGTGGCCACGTCAAAATGCATCGTCGCGGTTGAACCATCCTGAAAACGATGGCCATTTACCTCAAGATACATCGGTAGGTTTTGCGGGTCGGGCACCTCATCACGGGTCACCAACCACGGGCCAATCGGGCCGAATGTATCGCAGGATTTGCCTTTGACCCACTGCCCGGAACGATGCAGCTGAAAGTCGCGCTCCGACAGATCATTAACCACACAGTAACCGGCAATATGTCCCAAAGCCTCTTCCTTTGGTACATATTTGGTGTGCTTGCCAATCACCACGCCAAGCTCAACCTCCCAATCGGTTTTGACCGAGGTGCGCGGAATTTCGACGTCATCATTGGGGCCACAAATCGCCGAGGTCGCCTTAAAGAAAATCACCGGCTCCTCGGGGAGGGCAAGGCCGCTTTCGGCCGCGTGATCGGCATAGTTCAGACCGATGCAGATGAATTTGCCGACATTGCCAACGCAGGCCCCAAGACGCGGATTGCCGTCGACAGCCGGGAGGGTCGACGCATCAAGCCCACGCAGTTTGTCGAGGGATGCATCGCCAAGGGTGTCGCCCGCAACATCGTCAATCACACCACTGAGATCGCGGAGTGTTCCGCTGTCGTCCATCAGGCCGGGTTTTTCAGCGCCAAGCGCGCCATATCGCAAAAGTTTCATGTCAGTTTCCTATGTCTTAGATCGTCCAGCCGCCGTCGATGGCGTGGGCCTGGCCGGTGGTAAAGCTGCTGTCGTCGCTGGCGAGATAGAGCGCCAGCGCGGCGATTTCTTCGGGACGGCCGATGCGGCCCATGGGTTGGCGGGCAATGAAATCTTTGAGGGCGGTTTCATAGTCGCCGGTGGCGCGCAACCGGTCGTGCATCGACGGGCTATCGACAGTGCCGGGGCAAATGGCGTTGCAGCGAATGCCTTGGCCGATGAAATCCGCCGCCACGGCTTTGGTCAGGCCGATCACCGCCGCCTTAGAGGCACCATACGCAAAGCGGTTGGGCACGCCGAGCATCGAAGAGGCCACCGAAGACACGTTGATGATCGAGCCGCCGCCATTTTCGATCATCGCCGGAAGGGTGAGCTTGATCAGGCGGTACATGGCGGTGACGTTGAGCTCAAAGCTGAAATCCCAATCGCGATCTGAACAGTCCAGAATTGTGCCATGGGCAACGAAGCCGGCGCAGTTAAACAACACGTCCAAGGGCGGCATATCGGCAACGGCTTTTGCCACGGACTCGGCATTTGTGACGTCGAGATTGAGCGCGGTGATACCGGGGATGTCGGCCAATTCGTCAAGCGCCGTTTGGTTGATGTCGCTGGCGATCACCTGCGCGCCCTCTGCCGCGAATAATTCCGCCGTTGTGCGGCCAATGCCCTGACCTGCGGCGGTGATAAGGATGTGTTTTCCGGCCAAGCGGCCTTTTTGTTCGGTCATGGTTCAATCCACATGAAAAACTTCGGTCATCATCGACCATTGTTCGCCTGTCGCGCGGGTGGCTAGCGGTTCTTGACAGGGGTCTGTCAGGGTCCACCATTCGACGGTTTTTGGGTCCTCGGCCATGCGCGCCAAATCCGCCGCGATGTCGGTGCCGTGGTATTCCCAATAGCCAAACAACAGGTTTTCCGGTTGGCGCAGGAAGATACTATAGTTGCGGATGTTGCTGGCTTTGATCTGCGCCAGAACCTCGGGCCAAACGGCGGCGTGCAGGCGTTTGTAGTCGTCGATTTTGTCTGGCTTCAGGCCGATCACCATGCCCATACGTTGCATTATCCGGCCTCCGTGATGGTGAGGGCTTGGGATTGCGCGTCAATCGCTTGCCAATCCCAGTTGATGCCAAGGCCGGGCGTATCAGAAGGAATACCATGGCCGCGTTCGATCCGCATGGTTTCGGCGGTGATTGTGTCGAGCTGGGGAATGTATTCGAGCCATTTCGCATTGGGAATGGCGCAGACAAGCGGCAGGTGCAGCTCCATCAAGAAATGCGGGCAGACCATGACGTTGAATGCCTCGGCCAAGTGGGCGGTTTTGAGCCAAGGGGTAATACCGCCGATACGGGCAACATCGACCTGCACAATGCTGGCCGCGCCCATTTGCAGATAGTCCTTGAACTGACTAAGCGAATACATGCTTTCGCCCACGGCAATGGGCACGCTGGTGCGTTTGGCCAATTCGACATGTCCGGCGACGTCATCGGCGGGCAGGGGCTCTTCGAACCAACCGATGTTGTAGTCTTCGAGAATGGAGGCGCGCCGGATCGCTTCGGAGAGGGTGAAACCCTGATTGGCGTCGGTCATGATCTCGTAGCTATCACCGACGGCATTGCGCACCGCCGAGAGCCGCGCGGCATCTTGGGAGAGATGGGGTGAGCCGATCTTGATCTTGGAGCCGCGAAAGCCCTTTTCCTGCATCGCGAGGGCGTCATCGACCAAGGCCGCCGGTTCGATATGGAGCCAGCCGCCTTCGGTTGAATAGAGCGGGATACGATCACGATTGCCGCCCGCGGCCTTCCACAGCGGCAAGTTGACCTTTTTGCAATGCAGATCCCAAAGCGCCGTGTCGATGGCTGCAAGGGCAAGCGAGGTGATCGCACCAACAGCGGTGGCATGGGTCGAAAACATCAGATCGCGCCAGATGCCATCAATACGCGAGGGATCACGGCCGATCAATTGCGGGGCAAGCGTGTGTTCAAGAAGCGCCATAACCGACGGGCCGCCGGTGCCGATGGTATAGGAATAGCCGGTGCCAGAGGCCCCATCGCTGTCATAGATCGTGACGATGGGGGTTTCTTGGCTGACAAAGCTTTGGATGGCATCGGTGCGTTTGACCTTGGGGGCCAAATCGACCATGCGCAATTCGATTTGTGTGATTGTTGCCATTGGGTTAGCTCCGGATCGCTTTGCCGGTCTTCGCGTCAAAGACATGGCATTTGTCCAGAACCATCTGGAATTTCATCGTCTCACCGGGGGTGACAGGGCGTGGGTTAAACATCTTGGCCTGCACCTCGGCACCGCCGAATTCGGTGAACAAAACGGTTTCGGTGCCAAGCGGTTCGGTTAAGGTTACCGTCAGGTCGAGGGTGATGATTTCGCCCTCTTCGTCGACCGCATGGCCGATGGGCATGAGGTTGTCGGCGCGAAAGCCAAAATGGATGGCTTGCCCGTCCTGCAAAAGCCCGCGCGCGGTCAAAGGGATGGGAAGGATGGTGCCATCGGCAAGGGTCAGATTGGCCCCATTGACCGTTCCATCGACAAGGTTCATCGGCGGTGATCCGATAAAGCTTGCTACAAAGGTATCGACGGGGGTGTTGAAGAGCTCGAGCGGGGTACCGACCTGAACGATGTGACCGTCGCGCATCAGGACAATCCGGTCGGCAAGGGTCATGGCCTCGACCTGATCATGGGTCACGTAAATGATCGTGTTGCCAATACGTTGGTGAAGTTTCTTGATCTCGGCGCGCATCTGGGTGCGCAGCTTGGCATCAAGGTTCGACAGAGGTTCGTCAAAGAGGAACACATCGGGGTGGCGCACAATGGCGCGGCCCATGGCGACGCGTTGACGTTGCCCCCCCGAAAGCTCGGCGGGCTTGCGATCCATCAGCTCATCAAGACCAAGAATGGCGGCGGCGTCATCCACGGCGATTTTGATCTGATCGGGGTCCTGTTTGGCGATATGCAGCGAAAAGCCGAGGTTTTCGCGCACGGTCATATGCGGATAAAGCGCGTAGTTTTGAAACACCATCGAGATGTTACGTTCGCGCGGCGGCAGGTCATTGACCACCCGACCACCGATGGAAACCTCACCGCCTGAGATGTCCTCAAGCCCGGCAATCATCCGCAGGGTCGTGGATTTGCCACAGCCCGACGGGCCGACCAGCACCACAAATTCACCGTCCGCGATGTCGAGATCAATGCCGTGGACCGCCTGATGCGCCCCGTATTTCTTGACGACATTGGAAAGGGTTACTTCTGTCATTGTCTTATCCTTTGACGCCGCCGAAGGTCAGGCCGGCAATCAGGTGTTTTTGGACGAGGAAGGTCAGGATCAGCGCCGGGATGATCATCAGCACCGCAAGCGCGCACATGCCGCCCCAGTTGATGGTGAATTCGGCGGTGAAATCGAGCAGACCAACCGGCATGGTTTTGGACCCAACCGAGCGGGTCAATTGCGAGGCGAGCGCAAATTCGTTCCACGAGGTGAGGAAAGCAAAGATCGCAGCCGAGGCGACGCCGGATTTGGCGACCGGGAATTCGACTTTCCAAAAGGCCTGCCAGCGGGTGCAGCCGTCGATTTCGGCGGCTTCGTGTAATTCCTTGGGGATTTGGCGGAAAAATCCGTCGGTGAGCCAGATCGTGAAGGGGACATTCATCGCGACGTAAACGAGGATCAACCCGAGATGTGTGTCGATGATGCCGACCTTGGCAAAGACGATGAACAGAGGCAGCGATAGGGCCACGCCGGGGACGGCGCGAAACAGCATAAGGCCAACGAAATAGCCGGATTTGCCTTTGAAGCGGTAGCGGGCAAAGGCGTAGCCGCCCGACATGCCGATCAGGATGGCGATCAAGGTTGAGACAACCGAAACGATCAGAGAGTTGCGGAAATAGCTAAAGACCGGCACGCCACCTTGGCCCGCGCCGCCGAACATGGCGCGATAATGTTCAAGGGTAAAACTTGGCGTCCAAACCGGCGGTTTGGCCATGATTTCAACGGTGGGGCGGAACGAATTCAGCACGATCCACAGGCCGGGGATGCAGATGATCGCCATGGTCACGAACAGCGCCGAAAAGTGCAGCACCTTGAGCGCGCGGCGGCGATTGCGGTGGGTTTGATTGCGATCCATGGTTTACGATCCCATCCCGATTTCGGCGCGCGCGGCGCTGAGTTTGCGAAAGAAATACACGGTGAAAAAGATCGACAGGATGATGGAGACATAGCCCATGGCATTGGCCAGCCCCATGCGCGCGTCGACGTATCCGGTGCGGCTCATCAGCGTCCAAAGCAGCTCGGTCCGACGAGCGGGGCCACCACCGGTCATGATTTGCACGATGTCATAGGCGCGGGCGACGTCGAGGCTTCGGATCGTCATGGCGATGTAGATGAAGGGCATCAGGAAGGGCAGGGTGATGTGGCGAAAGCTTTGCCATGGGGTGCAGCCATCGACCTTGGCGGCCTCAAGCGGATCGCGTGGCATGGCGAAAAGTCCGGCGAGGATAAGGATCGCAAAGACCGATGTGCTCATCCAGATTTCGGCGAAAGCGATTGAAAACATAGCGAGTTTGCCATCAACCAACCATGGCAAAGCGACGTTAAAACCCATGGATTGCAAGGCGTTGTTCACCAGCCCGATGTTATCGTTAAAGATGAACTTGAACTGAAACCCGACCAGAATGGGCGAAAACATCATTGGGAACATGAGAATGGTGCGCAGGGTGCGTTGGCCCCATGTGACCTTGTTCACCATCAAGGCGATGCCAAGCCCGAGCAACATTTCGAGGTTGAGCGCGATGGTCAGGAACAAAACCGTGCGCCCAAAGGCCGCCCAGAATTTCGCATCCGTCAGGATTTTTTCGTAGTTATAGGTCCCGATCCATTTCCACAGCGTCGACGGCCGGGTCAGCTTGTAGGGCGTAAAGCTTGAATAGAGCGAGAAGATGAGCGGGATCAGAACCACAGCGGCGATGACGATGATCGCAGGCAATAGCAAGAGAAACCACTCGGGCACGCGGCGGCGGGGCATATGTCACCTATCGGGGTCGTTGCAGTTTTGGCCGGAGAGGATGGCGATACAGCGTCCCCTCCGGCCTGTGGTGTCCGGGTTTAGTAGTAACCGGATTCCCGCATCAGCTCGTCCACCGCTTCGGCGGCGTCATCAAGCGCTTCTTTGACGGTTTTATCGCCAACAATCGCCGCCTGAAGTTCGGGGAAGACGATGTTTGTGCTTTCGCCCCATTCCGGGATTGGCGGAACGGCAAAGGCAAATTCCGCACCCTTGGCAAAGGCGGCAAGGGATTCCGCGCGGAAGGCATCATCACCGGCCTCGGCGGCGGCGACATTAGCCGTCCAAACGGCGCTACGGGTGGGGAGGGATCCGCCAGCAGATTCCGCCAGCTGGCTTTCTTCGCTGGTCAGGAACGTGACAAGCGAGACAGCGGCGTCTTGGTTGGCACAATCATTGGTGACCGAGAACCCGTGATGGCCCGACCAACCGGTGCGGGTAACAGAGCCTTTGGGTTGTACGGCAACGCCAACGTTGTTTGCGGCCTTGGACGATTCAGGATCGTTAAAGAAACCAGCCCAGCCCGGCCAATCAAGGTTAAGCGCCACGGTGCCCGAGGCAAAGCCTTGACCGAGATCATCCCAGACGTAGCTGGTGGTGCCCGCCGGAACGGCTTTGGCGGCGTAGAGGTCAACAAACCACTGCAAGGCGCGTTGGCCCGCGTCGGAATTGAAGATCGGCTTTTTGTTGTCGTCGAGATAGTTACCGCCCTCGGCCACAACCATTTCATAGAAACGGCCAACGATGGCTTCGTCTTTGCCAGCGTATTGGGTGCCGTAGAAATTCGGAGGATCGGCAAAGAAGATCGCCTGATCTTTGACCTGATCCCAGGTGTCCGGCACGGCGAGATCATAGCCGTATTCGTCTTTGAATGCCTTGGCCTTGGCCTCATCCGTGTAGTTGGATTTCAGGTAATATAAGACAGAGACGTCAAATTGCGCGCGCGGTAGCATCAGCAATTCGCCGTTGACGGTCGAGGCGTTGATGTTGCCCGGAACAAATTCGGCGACGGTGTCGGCGGCCACTTTGCCGGTCAGGTCGACATAGAGCCCTTCGTATTGCGGTGCAAAAGATGAGTGGTTGGAGCCCACACACCAATTTGTGGTGCCTGCGGCCATGTCAGATTTGATTTCTTTGTCGATTTCAAAGTGGCTCTTCTTTGAAATGATATTGACCTTGGCACCGGTCGCCGCCTCCCAGTCGGCGATGCGGCCATAAAGGCCCTCGTATTGCTGGCCCCCGATCAATTTGGCCTCGATCGTTACGCCGTCAAAGCTTCCATAGTCGGCGGCAAGGGCCGATTCGGCGACGGTTGTGATTGCCGTTGCCGCTAGTAAGCCTCTCATAAAATTAGAATTTATCATCACTTCCTCCCAATTCCGTGGTTGATTTCCACGTCTTCTCGCTGTCGCGATATTCGAATATAAATCAATTATTCAAAAATAAATCAAGCTTGACAGCGCGCTTTGTTTTGGAGAGCTTGGGCGGCACCCATTGACAGTCAGAGTGAGACCTATGGAAGACACCGGTGAAAAATATCGCGCCCCAGCTTTGGAAAAAGGGCTAGATATCATCGAGTTACTGGCAGATCACGGCGAAGGTCTAACCCAAGGTGAGGTCGCCAAGGCGCTCAGCCGGTCTCAGAGTGAGATCTACCGGATGCTGTCGACGCTGGTGCGGCGGGGCTATGTGATGCGGTCCCCCAATGGCGATCGCTATACTCTGAGCCTCAAAATGTTCTCGATCAGCCAGCGACATTCGCCGATTGGGCGCGTGCTAGAACTGGCGTTGCCGATGATGCGGGCGATGACGCGCAAGGCGTGGCAGTCATGTCATTTGGGCATGGAAAGCAACGGTGACATTGTTATCGTCGCCTCAGCAGAATCGCCGGGGAACTGGGGATTGGCGTTGAAATCCGGTACGGTTGTCGGCTTGTGGAACACTGGAACGGGACGGGTTTTGGCGGCCTTTCGTTCTAGGGACGACGTCGATGGGTTGATCGCCCTGCACCGGCGCGCCATTGGCGAACCAGAGCTGGATCGCGCCGAATTTGACGGCCATCTTGAGCGCATTCGCCGGGTTGGGTATGAAAAAATGCCCTCGGCCACAACGGTGGGTGTCACCAATATTTCTTTTCCAGTGTTCGGCCCATCGGGGGAAGTTGTGGCGGCGTTGAGCTGTCCTTATCTGGAACGCGTCGACGACCATGTTGTGCCCAGCGAAGACGAGATCGTTGCAATGTATGGCGCGCTGGCGACAGAGTTGACCGCGCTCTATGGCGGAACCGCTTCGCCTCTGTCAGGAGACGCCGGATGACCCTTGCCACACGCCGCATTGGCACCACAGATGTGCAGGTTCCGACCCTTGGGTTTGGCGGCGCACCTTTGGGCGGGCTGCTTGGGGCGGCGAATGACAGCGAGGCCAGCAAAACCCTTGCGACGGCGCTCGACCAAGGGCTGACCTATGTCGACACCGCGCCGTTCTATGGGTTTGGCAGATCGGAACGCCTTGTCGGCGACGGGTTGCGCGGGCGCGGCTATACGCTTTCAACCAAGGTAGGGCGGATGTTGCACCCCGGCATGCCCGACGACCCCGGCGCAATGGGCTGGCCCGATCCGCTGCCGTTTCATCCGGTTTACGACTATAGCTATGACGGTGTGATGCGGTCGTTTGAGGCCTCGCTTCAGCGGTTGGGCTTGGATCGGATCGACATCTTATATGTGCATGACATTGGCGAGGTCACCCATGGTGCCGCAAATGCCCAACATGTTCACGACCTAAAAGCCGGCGGCTATCGCGCCTTGGATGAGCTCCGCCAAGCGGGTCGGATCAAGGCGATTGGCCTTGGTGTGAACGAGGAGCAAGCCTGTCTTGAGGCGTTGGACTATGGCGATTGGGATGTGTTCTTGTTGGCCGGTCGTTACACCTTGCTTGAACAAGGGCCATTGGACGGATTGATGGCCGCCTGTCTCAAGCGCGACATGTCTATCGTCTTGGGCGGGCCATTTAACTCGGGGATTCTTGTTGGGGGGCAAACGTGGAATTACGGCGACGCCCCGGACGCCATTGTGCAAAAGGTGCGTGCCTTGTCAGAGTGTTGCCGGGCCTATGACGTGCCACTTCCGGCGGCGGCGCTTCAGTTTCCGCTTGGCCATGCGGCGGTTGCATCGGTTATTCCCGGCCTGCGAACCCGCAAGGAGCTTGCCGAGACGTTAGATTGGGTGTCTTTGGACATCCCCCAAGACCTATGGAAAGCGTTGAAAGACAAAGGGTTGTTGGCGCAAAACGCGCCCGTTCCAACATCAAACCCCTACACATCCATGGCTTAACGGTTCTCCAAAGCCTGCCAGATCGCTTCGATGTTTGGGCTTAGCTTTTGTTTGGGCCGAAAGGCGCAGATTTGGACCGACACTTGCCAATCCGGCCCGCCAATCGGGGCCAAGTTGAGGTCGACTTTTGGATCAACCGCCGTTTGTGGCAACCAGCCAACGCCGTATCCGGCGGCGATCACCTCTTTTAGCACATCCGACATGTCGCATTGAACACGAACTTTGTAGGGAAGTGGATCGGGGGCGCGATCAAGAACATGTTCGAACAAGCGGGCAAAATAGGCCCGTTGCGAATAGGCCACCAAGGGCACCGGGCGACGTGGCGAACCGGGAAACTCCAAGGTTTTGCGCAGGCTCGGATCGGTGCTGGCATAGGGGCGAAACAGGTCTTCGCGAATGACCAGCCGTTGATGGTTTTCCAGCGCCTCATGCGGTGGAAGGGCAGGGCAGTCGTGGGCAAATAGAATGTCCGCATCCCCGGCAAGATAGCGGGCCACCACGTCGGATGTCGCACCAACCAACACCGAAAACGAGCTGCGGTTCTTTTTGCCAAAGATGTCGAGGAACCCTTTGAACTCGGAGCGTGCCAACACACCGGGCATGGCGATCCGCACCTGGGACATGACATCAAATTGGTTAGAGCGGATAGAGGAGCGCGCCTCGAACAAACGTTCCACGGCAATTTTTGCGCTTTCTTGGAACTGCTCCCCCGCCTCGGTGAGCCGAACAGGCGAGGCCCCTTTGACAACCAAAGGCGTGCCGAGCCACTGCTCAAGCGACTGAATGCGCCGGGAAAAGGCGGCTTGTGACACGTTGCGAAATTCGGCGGCACGGGTGAAATTCCGCAGCTCAACAAGAGCAAGGAAATCTTCGAGCCACCGAACATCCATATTTTGTTTTCCTTACAGGCCGATGGCCCGATAGTAATCCGCGATGCGCGCTATGGTGACGGCATAAGCGGCGGTGCGCAAGGTGGCGTCTGGCATCTTGGCCTTGCGGTCCATGATGTCATCAAAGGCGCGGGTCATGATCTCTTCTAATCCTGACCGCACAACGTCGATCTCGCTGGTTTCGCGGGCAATTTGGCTCCGCTGATTGTCGGCAAGGGGGCGCCCGGCGACCTCTTCGAGGGCGGCAACAACCGCCTGACCGGCATTGGCGGTTTGGCGTTTGTCCATCAGGCCAAAGGGCAGGTGGGTGATGTTCTTGACCCATTCGAAATAGGACACAACCACACCACCGGCATTGACGTATAGATCAGGCAGAACTGTGATGCCACGGCGGGTGAGACAGTCTTCTGCATCGGCGGTGATTGGGCCATTGGCGGCCTCTACGATCAGTTGGTAATTGACCTGTTCACAGTTTTGCGCCGTTATGGCGTTTTCCTTGGCCGCCGGGATCAAAATATCCGCCGACATATAGGTGAGACCATCGTTGCTTGTTGTGGTTTCAGCACCCGGCAGATGGGTGATTGAACCGGTTTGGTTGCGATGGGTAACCACCGCTTCGACATCAAGACCCAAGGGGTCAAAGATCGCGCCGTCGTGTTCAACAATGCCAACAATGTTCGCCCCATCCTGTTGAAGGAATTTGGCGGCGTGGTAGCCCACATTGCCAAAGCCCTGAATGACAACTGTAAGACCTTCGAGCGTCTTTTGCCCCGCGATCGGAGCGGTGTCGGGGTGGTTGAGATAGGCATTGAGCGCATATTGGACGCCTCGGCCCGTAGCTTCGACGCGGCCCTCAATTCCACCACGCACAACCGGTTTGCCGGTCACACAAGCCGCTTGATTGATCGCATCAGACGTGCCGATTTTGCGGTATTCATCCGCCATCCACGCCATTTCACGCTCGCCTGTGCCCATGTCAGGGGCGGGAACATTGCGACCCGGATGGATGAGGTCACGCCGTGCAAGTTCTTGGGTGAACCGCCGGGTGATATGTTCGAGCTCATCCTCGCTCCAATCAGCGGGATTGATTTGCAAAGCCCCTTTGGAACCGCCAAAGGGAATGTTCACCAAAGCGCATTTCAAGCTCATCAAAGTGGCGAGGGCTTCGACCTCATCCTGCGAGGCATCAGGCGCATAGCGAATGCCGCCTTTGACCGGTTCGATATGTTCGCTATGAACCGAGCGCCACCCAATAAAGCTATGAATGCGTCCGCGCAATTTGACCCCAAAGCGCACCGCATAAGTGGAATTGCATTGCGCAATGCGTTCGGCCAAGCCTTCGGGTAAATCAACATGAGACGTCGCAGTGTCGATGAAACGTTCGACACTTTCCAAGAAATTCTGATTGGGCATTGTGGGGCGATCCAGCTGTAAGTTTTGGCCCCAAAAGCCGCAAGTGCGCCGATCTGTCCAATGCAGTTATTGCATCAGTGATGCGCAGTTTGCGGTAACAGCGACGGGTGGCACATTTTTTTTCCAGACATTTGGGTCCGATAATGCGAGTTATGTTAAGTTTTTCCGGTGCCAAAAGAGACCGGACAAACGATGACAGATCTGAAATCGTTTAACGTCTTCGCAGCATAACAATAAAGAACAACCCACCCACCAGACCGGTTACAATGCCAATTGGCATGTCTTCGGGGGCCATCACCGTGCGCGCCGCAATATCAGCCCAAAGAAGAAATATCCCACCGATCAGGGCCGAAAACGGCAGGACTCGGCGGTAATCGCCACCAACGAGCAAGCGCACAATATGCGGCACCATCAGGCCCACGAAGCCGATCAGCCCCGAAAACGCGACCATAACCCCAGTGATAAGCGCCCCAACGACGAAGACCGCCAGCCGAAACCGGTTGACCGAAATGCCCAGGGTTCTTGCCGTTTCGTCGCCCACAGTCATGGCGTTCAACTTGGGCGCTTGCGCCCAGAGCCAGGCACCACACATCAACACAATCACCGCAGGGTAGATCAGATGTGACCACTGGGCCAACCCCAGACCGCCAAGCATCCAGAAGACCACCGTATGGGTCGCCCGTGGATCACCTAGAAAAATCAAGATGTTGGCACCCGCCATAATGACGAAAGACACGGCCACGCCAGCCAAGACCAACCGGTCGGCGCTTGTTGCGACAGTCAATCGGGACACGCTTAGAACCAAAGCTGTTGCCATAAGCGCGCCGAGAAACGCCATCAGGGGCACCGTCAACAGACCGGCAAACAATCCGGTGTGCAGCAACGCCAGAATTGCCCCAAAGGCCCCGCCAGATGATATGCCCAACAGATGCGGATCGGCCAAGGGGTTGCGCGTCACGGCCTGTAACGATGCCCCGACCATCGCCAGACCAGAGCCAACCATAATCGCCAAAAGCGCCCGCGGGAACCGAATTTCCCATACGATCGCGGCGCGGCCTTTGGACCAATTTGGGGGGATGTCCGCCAAACCCGTCTGGGTCAAAAACACGCCCCAAACCGTGTCGATGGGCACGTTAACCGCGCCCACCGAGATCGCAATAGACAACGACAGGCCCAAACCCACAAGACATCCGACGAGGACCAATCCCGTTGGTCGGGTTTTGAGCGTCTGCCCCTTTGTCATTTACTGACCCCAGAATCCGGTGGCCAATTTTTGGACAGCTTTGATGTTGCGTGGGCCCGGCGTCGCTTCGACATATTCGAGCACAACAAAACGATCATTCTTGACCGCATCCATGTCAGCAAAAGCCGGGTTGTTCATCATGAACGCCCGTTTTTCTTCGGCGGTGACATTGCCATAGTTGACGATCACAACGACCTCGGGGTTGCGCTCGACAACTTCTTCCCATGTCACAGTGGCCCAGCTTTTCTCGAAATCATCCATGATGTTACGACCACCGGCGGCTTCGATCAGCGCCGTTGGCATGGCATAGCGACCGGCGGTAAACGGGGTATCCTCGCCGCTATCATAGACAAACACGCGCAGCGGATCGCCCGTGGTCAAGGATGCAGAAAACGCGGTGAGTTCGGCCTTGTAACCGGCAACCAACTCTTGGGCCTTGGCCTCGACGTCAAAGATTTTCCCGAGGTTCAGGATGTCGGTGTACATGTCATCCATGCTGACCTTGGGTTTGTCACCGATATGAATACAGCTTTCGGTCAGCTCATACACGTTGATCCCAAAAGGGGCGAGCGTCTCGGGGGTCACTTCGCCGCCGACCTTCATGCCATAGTTCCAACCGGCAAAGAAGAAGTCCGCATCAGCGCCGACAAGGACTTCTTTGGATGGATATTTCGCCGAGAGTTCCGGCAAGGCTTCAACACCGGCGCGCATCCCTTCGTCGAGGGTTTTCCAACCGGAAATACCCGTATAACCGACCATTTTATCGGCAAGGCCAAGTACGAGCATCATCTCGGTGAGATTGACATCATTCGAGACGGCGGCCTTTGGGACGGTGTCAAATTTGACCTCACGATCACAGCTTGTGACGGTGGCTTGTGCAAGGGCGGAGGTGGCGATCAAGGACAGGCCAAAAGCCAAAGAAACGGGGTTCATAGTTTTCCCTTTGGATCAGTTAAAGTGCGTTGGAAGGTGAAATGTCAGGTGCTGCTTGTGGCTCAGACTGAGCTGTTCGTGTTGCGCACGGACCAGAAAGGTGTCCGATATCAAATCGTCCTGCAGGACGTCGGTCGGCGGGCCAAACCCGCGTGGGTATCCATCCTGAAGAAGCAGAACCCGGTCACAGAGATCCACCGCAAGATTGAGATCATGGAGCGAGGTGACGATGGTCAGGTCAAGGTCACAGATCAGGTGCAGGACTTCTAATTGATGCCGGATATCGAGATGGTTTGTCGGTTCATCGAGAACCAGAATCTGCGGCTCTTGTGCCAAAGCCCGAGCCACCATGACCCGCTGGCGCTCTCCTCCGGAGAGTGTCGATAGGCTGCGATCGGCAAAGCCACGCAGGTCCATCCGCTCTAACGCGTCTTCGATGATCTGTGTGTCGTGTTTGCCCGGTGTCGCAAAGCCACGACGATGCGGCACCCGGCCCAGAGAGACAATTTCGCGCGCCGTCAGGGCAAAATCCGTTGGCTGCTCCTGCAACACAGCGGCGACCTTGCGGGCGGCCTCTTTCATCCCAAGCGCGCGCAGGGACACCCCATCAATGCGAACCTCGCCGGTTTGGGGTTGATTGTAGCCATAGATCATCCGCAACAGCGTCGTTTTGCCCGCGCCATTAGGCCCAACGACCCCAAGCACTTGGCCCGCTTCGAGGTCGAATGTGGTTTTGTGCAGCAAGAGAGGCGCGCGCCGACGCGGCGCCCAGCTTATGTTGTCGACGGATAGGGACGCGGCGCTCATGATACGCGATCCGTTGTTTCTTCTAGCGCAATGATCGTCGCGGGAATGCGCGCCAACGTTGATTTGCGCAGCTTGCCCGGCCGATCAACCGATGAACACCAGCCATCATGCAGCACCGCGTATTGGCGTGCAAAAGCCACCAGCGCCTCAACATCCTCATCGGGATCAATATCGCCAAAAAGGTACGACGCCTTGCGCGTCGCGTGATAGGCGACCGTGCAAGGATGATCACAGCCCGCCATGCAAGCCGTCCCGGCAATCTCGAAATCTTCTGAAACGCTGTCGCCCGCCGCGGCAATTGCTTGGCGCAGTCGATCAATAAGCTCGTACCCCGGCTGACAGGTTTTGCCCTTGTGCCGACAAGACGTGCAAACGGTTATTCTATGTGTGGTCGTCCGGTTCATGTCGCCCTCCGCGAAATCGCGGAGCACTTGAATGGAACCAAGCCACGCCTTTAGCCCAAGCCAAAAGTGACATGTGGTCTCCTTCCAGGGCACCCCGCCCGGTGTGAGTTGCAGAATCGAATGCGGAATACATCCGAGATGGCAGGTCTCCTGACTCGCGGCTCGATGCATCCCCCACCTTCCCGGGCGCTGTTTGACCAGCCGCCTAGTGGTGTTTGGGGTCTGCTTGCCGCTTACAGTTGCGGGGGCAGTCACGGAGTTGGCGCCTGATGGCTACACCGCACCGTGTTCCCTTTTCATCCCAGACGACTTTTGCGTCCGAGAACCATCACAGGCGTAGATGACGGCTCTGCTTCATCCTGTCAATCTGAATCTCGCGATGGCAAGGTGCCTTAGCGGGCGGGTAAAAACCCCGGATTGATTTCGGAGTTTCAGGCCGTTTTTTCGGGCATGTGGTTTGTTGACAGCAAGGCGAAAGCAGCCGTTTCGCGCCCCAATCGGCCGGTTTTCCGAGATCGTCAGTTAGATCAAGGCGTCTTTGTCCAACCCCAGTTTGACGATCTTTTCGTTCAATGTGCGCCGCCCAATGCCAAGCGCTTCGGCGGCGGCGTCCATGCGGCCCTCATGGGCTTTGATCGCCTTGGCGATCAGTTCACGTTCAAAGGCGGCGACGGCTTCGCGCAGGGTGTCGGGAACATC
>NZ_JBZXVN010000046.1:0-34870 GCF_058892305.1 Pelagimonas sp. | reverse complement strand
TCCCAATCAAACGGGCTCTCGAAGTCTTTGAAGGCTATGGCATCGGAATCCTTGTCCGACAAAAGCGGAGCGGTCTCTAGCCGCCCCTCGCCGACCCAATCAATTCCCAAACTGTCCCAATGCACCGCGCCGTCACACTCAGGCGCATAGTAGTCGGTACATTTGTACAGAATTTCAGTGTCAAAACGTTTGGTGACAAAGCCGTGCAAGAACCCCGGCGGTATCCACAATTGGCGGGCATTTTCAAAGGACAACTCATAGCCAACCCATTTCCCATAGGTTGGTGATCCGCGGCGAATATCCACCGCGACATCATAAAACGCACCGCGCCCACACCGCACCAGCTTGCCTTGTGCATGGGGAGGGGCTTGAAAATGCAGCCCACGCAGAGTTCCCGCCCCATGGGACAGAGAATAGTTATCTTGGACAAACTCAGGGAGATGCACACCCGCCTGTTCCAGAGTGCGGCGGTTCCAGCTTTCCGCGAAAAATCCACGCGTATCGCCAAAACGTTTGGGTGTCAGGAGCAATACTCCTGGCAGGGATGTCTGTTCTATCAACATGGTCGTTTACACTTCTGTCGTTACCGGCCGAAATAAACGCGAAATAGCGTGAGCCGCGACCTTGCCAGTCTTATGACCAGACATCAATGCAGACAGGTGCTTTTGTGATACGGCCCAGAGGTTTTCACCACACCTGTCGCACCGCAGGTTTTGTTAACGCCATAGAGGGCACCGTACGGTGGGTTTGGAAACCGATAAGACTTGCATTGCTATTGGTCAATCAACGGGCAACCCGCCCATGACCACGGCCCCTTACAGCAAGCTGGAGTTTCACATGCCTGACCTTTCCGCCAACCTGTCGCTTCCTTACCTGTTACCGTCTCAGGCTCAGAAACATGTCACTCATAACGAGGCCCTGCGCCAGCTAGACACCTTGGTGCAGATGGCCGTTCAAAGCTTTAACGCCTCCGAAGCTCCGCCAGCACCCGAAGATGGTGAAATTCATGCCTTGGGCCTTGCTCCGACCGGGGTTTGGGCAGGGCAGGGGGGACAATTGGCAATCTACAACACCAATGCCTGGACCTTTTTAGCCCCAAAAGATGGCTGGCGCGCCTGGGATATGCAGGCCTCAGAGCTCAAGGTCTATTCCGCCGGTGTTTGGCTGCCGATCATGCCGGAACTGCAAAACCTTGAGGGGGTCGGGGTTGGCACAAGTTCAGATGCCACCAACCGCTTGGCCGTTGCATCGGATGCAGCCTTGCTGACCCATGCCGGCAGCGATCATCGCCTAACGATCAACAAAGCCGGACCAACAAATACGGCCTCGATGGTGTTTCAATCCAACTGGTCTGGGCGTGCAGAAATTGGCCTGACAGGGGATGAGGACTTTCATTTTCGCGTTAGCAGTGACGGCTCCTCTTTCAAGGATGCCCTGACGCTGCGCAGCGGTGATGGCACCGTGACAGCGCCCTGTTTGATGTCTGGAAGCATTGATATTTCCGGAGATTCCGTTGGCTACGTCCCAACCCCAAGCGCGGGCGGCATGTTTGCGATCAATCTTGTCGATCCCCTATATCCGCAGGCCCCCCATAGCGGTCTCTTCTCTTTTGATACCGGCCCGTCGATGTTGTTGCACACATTGGCCGCTGGATCGCGCATGAACAATCTCAACACCGACACACTCACGGGCACCAGCGGGACAGATGAATACACATCCCTTGCGGTGCGGGCCGGTGAGCTACAAATTGAAAACCGCTATGGAAGCTTGCGCCGCTATGCCTACACCTTCCTAAATACCTATTGATACCGGCAGACAAACAAGGGCCCCGCCAATTTGTGGGGCCCTTTGTGTTTCGCGCGCGAAACATTATCACGTAACTATTTGATTTTATTAAGACCGACAGGGTCTACTTTCGATCCAAGCCTTCAATTCTTTTGCAAGTTCCGCATCGACCCCGACGCCTGACAGCCGAATTTCCTTGGATTTGGCTGACCAATGCACTGTAATCGCGTCTTGCCTCTGCTCTTCGGTTTTCGGGCGGCTCTCTGGACGTTTTTTCGTCTCTGTCTCGGCTGATAGAGACTGTTTTAACGCGGTTTGTTCGGCCTCTGAATCGGCGGGGTTTTCGCGTTTCAGCACCTGAATCACATGCACCGAAAAACCCCGATCCTCTGACAAACGCTTGACCAGGCTAAGACCCAAGCGCTCTCCGATGGCCGTGGGATATCGCAACGTGCCATCAAGGTGGCGGACCAGACTCACAAACGATCTGATCTTGGACTTTTTGGCCCGGCTTGCGCTTGAATAGAGACTATCTAGCGCCGCCCGGTCATGGGGGTAGACCCCTTCTTCGACAGCTTTGACCGCGATGCGCGCCCGTTCGTAATGGCTTAACCCAACGCGAATTTCGTTTTCTTCGACCATGGCGCGATAGGCTTCTGCGGTCTCTCCGGGCCGGGTGACGCGGGCCTCGACTTTGGCGAAGCGGGCATCACCGGTTTCCTCAAACAGCTGTCGCAAGGCCATCAGGCGGCGCCATCCCGCGATCAGGCCATAACGACCTTCCCCAAGATCAACCACCTCGATTGGTGTTTGCTGGCCTCGTGCCTTAAGCGAGGCGACCAAGGCCTCTTGCTCCTCTCCACTCACCCCCAGGCGGTCGCGCACAAGATAGCTTGCATCGACGGCCTCCAAGGGCAGGGCCTCGATGAAACGCCCGGCTTCGCGGGCACGGGTCATCTCATCCGAGAGGGCTTGTAGGGCTGCGGTTGAGGCGGCTTCGGCGGCAACCTGTGCGATGGGTGGCGCCGAAAGTGGGCCGGCGGTGACAGGGGGTGTCTCGACCTCCAGAAGATCGGGGCGGGGCGGGGTCAAACGCTTGCGGCGAGCCATCAAACAGCCTCCTTCGATTTGGCAGAGGCCTGTGCCTCAAGCTCTTCGCGCCGCCAGATCCCCATCAAAAGGGATTTGAACGCCGCATAGGTGGCATCAAAGGTCTCGCGCCCCCGGGCATAGGTCTCGCGGTTGAAGTCGCGGTAATCCGCCTCGTAGATGCCATTCACCTGTTCGCCCGCCTGACCAATCAGCGCGGTAAAGTTTTGGCGATGCGGTGACAGGACCCGGCCCAAATAGGCCTGCATCAACCCGCCAAGCTCGGCCTGTTGTGCATCATCGTAGCGGGTGATCACCGCACGCACCGCATCCCATTCAAAGGCCAGCTCATCATGGCCCAAGGCGCGCGCGGCGATGTTCTCGCCCTCTTCGATGCTGGCAAAGGTGGCGTGCAGCATATCGAAAAACCGCCCCGTGCTATCGAACTCTAGAAACGAGGCTCCAAGTGGCACCAAAAGGATATCCGCCGCCGCCAAGCCATTGATGGTCAGGTAGCCAAGGGCAGGGGGCGTATCGAGGAAGACGATGTCATAGTCATCCAGAACACCTTCGGCCTCGAGGCTATCGGTCAACGCATCCCAAAGCTTCCAACCACGCGCTTGCATCCGCCAGACCGGGATCTGAAATTCGGCCCAATAGAGGTTCAGCTGAGCGCCAATCAGATCAATATTAGGCCAATGGGTCTTCTGGATTAGATCGCTGGCGCTGACATCAACCGCATCGCTAAGCGTTTCATCCAGCGGGATCGGAGCTTCGCCGCGATCAATCCGACCTTGGTTGGTGCTGCGCAGGTGGCGGGCGTAATGACCGGCCAGCAGTGGAAAGATGGTTTTCCATTCGTCTTGCACCTCACCGCCAAAGATAGAGGTCATCGACCCCTGACTGTCGAGGTCAATGACCAACACGCGATAGCCATCAAGAGCGGCGGACATGGCCAGATGTGCGGCGGTGGATGTCTTGCCAACGCCACCCTTGAAATTGGCAACCGACACGATTTTCGCCGGCAGGTCTTTGGGACGGTAGGGTTTGTAACTCCGGCCTTTGGCGCCGGCTTCGGCGAAATGCCCGCGCAGTTTGAGCACCTCATCAAGCGAAAACCATTTGGCTCCGCCTTCGGTTTCGGACCGGCCCTGAGGCAGGTCAGGGTTCTGACGCAACACGCGCCGGAAATGTGCCTGGGCCACCGGGATCAGATAGCGGCAGATTTCCCAAGTGGAAAACAGTCGCAGCTGCTTGTGCCCACTTTCGTCATGTCCCCGAGACGAGAGATCGGTGCGCCCACGTGCGCAGGCCTCAGAGATGCTTTTGAAATCGGCTGTGGCCATGGGGTCGCCAAGGTCGGCCAAGGCAATATCTGGATCGATGTCAAAATAAGGGGGGCGATTGTCTGCCTTTGTCATATACTGCTCTTACCGGTTGATTTGGCGCTTATGTGACGCCTTTTGGACAGTGTACCGAAAAACACGTCACACGCAATGCATTTGCGAACATCCGTATCATTTCTAAGCAAAATCAAGGCGTCAATCGGAGGGAAATTGGCGGCTGACAAATTTCTTTTAGTTATGAATCTGTTATATTCTTAGTTAGGGGATGTATCTGTGCATCCTATCTACCTGAATCCACGCCTTTTTTTGGATCGAATTTTGTTATGGTGACTCTGATCCCACGATAGGGCGACTCTAAACCCACGCTAAAGCGACTCTGAACCCACGTTGAGAATTGGGCAGAGTGGTGGACGCGGCCTGTGGATAATTCTAGGTTGGTGTAAATGAAAACACGATTCTGCCGTGCCCGGATTTGACCGGTCAATGCGCAGAACAACATGAGCAGTCAAATCCAGACGGTGAGATCTGGGGACAGAATGAGGCACGAGAGATGGCAGACCTCTCCATAGGTTCCGGGCTTTTGCCCGACCGGCATCCGACGGGTGACTTCTTTGTATGCGACATCTTTGATGCGCTGCCCAAAGATGATCTGGCCACGATGGAACATCCGATCTTTTCGCTCTCGACCCGGCCTGACAAACGCATTTTGTCGTATTCCCATAATGATGTTGAAATCACTGTGACACCATCGGTGCGCGGTCTGGCGACGATCCATGACAAGGATATCCTGATCTATTGTATCAGCCAGCTGATCGCCGGATTGAATGCCGGGCGGGTGGTGGCCCGGACTTTGGTTTTGCGGGCACATGATTTGCTGGTGGCGACAAACCGCGAAACCAGCGGTGATGGCTACAAGCGCCTGCGTGACGCGTTTGAGCGGTTGGCCGGCACCCGCATCACCACCAATATTGAAACCGGCGGGCGCGAGGTCACCACCGGGTTTGGTCTGATTGAAAGTTGGCAGATTGAGCGCCGCAGCAAGGGCGGGCGGATGGTCAACGTTCAGGTCACGATTAGCGATTGGTTGTTTCGCGCCATTCAGGCCAAATCGGTGCTGACCCTGTCCCGCGATTATTTCCGCCTGCGCAAACCTTTGGAACGGCGGGTGTATGAATTGGCACGCAAACATTGCGGGCGCCAAGCGGGCTGGACCATTTCGGTGGATACGTTGTTGAAGAAGTCCGGCTCGGCCAGTCCCCGCCGGGTGTTTCGCAAAATGATGCGCGATATGATCGCGGCGGATCATCTGCCGGGCTATCAGATCGAAGAACAGCCCGGCGACCTCATGCGCTTTACGCCGCGCGATGTGGTTGTGGAGCCGGGCCAAGAGGCCGGACCCATTCTAAGCACCCGCACCATGGAGCAAGCCCGCGACTTGGCCCCTGGGTGGGATGTCTACGGGCTTGAGGCCGAATGGCGCTCTTATTGGCATCGCTCAGGTCGGCCAGCTCTGCGTAGTCCGGGCGCGGCGTTCTTGGGCTTTATCAAGGTGCGCATCACGCAAGACGCGGGCCGCTAACTCTCTGGTCTTGTGCCGCCCTTTAGGCGGGCACACAGTCGGTTTGCACGGTTTGCAAAACATGACGTAGAACCTTTGCACCATAGGTCGGGTTCATATGGTGATAGTCATCCGCATAGTCCGCCAAGGTTTCATCCAACCGTTTGGCCCCGTCATGGTATTGGGCACGGGTCAGCCCGTTTTCGGATAAAATATCCCATGGCTGGGAGATAAGATGGACGTTCTGGGTGGCGAGTTCGGCGCGCACAATGTCATGATAGTGCTGCAAGAAGCCGATGTTGTTTTGAGCCGTCTGGCCAAATTGAGCCCAGACCTTGTAACGCTTGTCCTCAATGGGGCAGTGAACGCTTGGGATGGGGGGGACTAAGATATAGACGCGCGGTCCCGACCAGTTCATCCAATACTCGGGCAAGGGCCCTTTTTGGTATATGCTTGGGGCAAAGCTATCAAAGGCCTCACGCGACATGGGGGGCAACCCTTCGATGTCACGAATACCATCAATGCTGAACCGGCTTAAGTTGCGAACAAAGTCTTTGGCCCGGATTCCAGTCCCCACCAAGACCACCGCATCGGATGAGGAGAGATCCACCGTGACATCACCGAAGTGGTCCTTGAGAAAGGAGACATGGCGGGGGTGGTATTTCTGGAGGTCATGCATGCCAAATTGCTTATCTTTCGATAGCTCAAGTTGACCATACAGAGTGGAGTTCGCAGCAAAGAACTGTAGATCGACGTCAAAGCCGTCTTTGATGTGATCCCATCCGCGCCGCAGGGCGGCGACATGGGAATTCCCGACCAATGTGATACGTGGGTTCATTTGGAAAACGCCTCTAGTAGGGCTTCTTCGCAGACAACGTCGTCTTCGATTTGCTCTGGTTTTGGGGGCACCTTGAGCTTTGGCTTCGGGCTTGTCTTCTTGGGGGCCACTTTGCCATCTGGGTCATGGGCTTGCATGAACAGGCTCATGGCGCGCTGGACCCCGTCGGGCGTGACCGAACGCATATTGGGGGCAAAGTTTTCGCCGCGTGCGGTTTGCGAGGTGATGACTTCGTAAGATGGGAAATAATCCACGTCTTTATGATAATCTTCATAAAGCGCGCCACAAACCGACCGTAGCACCGATTTGGAATAGCTTGAGGCGACTTCGACATGTTGGCCGGTCGCCGTCGCGGTCAGCGGGACAGGCGATACCGTGACCAAGAATTTGGCCCGCGGATTAAAGGCCCTGATCCGTTTGCGCACGGCGCGAAAATCGTTGAGCACCTCGTTGTAGCGAAAGTTGTGAAACTTGTAGCGCGTCTCGTCATAGTCTCCGGCAATGGTGCCGGGGGCGGTGGGGTAAACGGTGCTGCCATCTTGCGACATCCAGGCCTCGGTTAGCCCAAAGGTAAACACAAAGACATCCAGAGTGCTGAACAGCTCGCGGACCGCAGCCAGATGGCTTTGGCGATGGCGGCGCACATCTTCGGGGCTGGGCAGGCCATCGGGTTCCACCGAGGGGCGCAGCGCATCATAAAAGCGACCATCCTTTTCCCAGATCGCATCGGTGGGCTCAAAACCATCAAAAGCTTCGGCCAAAAGCTGGGCCATCTGTCGGGTGGTATATACGTTGCCATAACGGGCCGAATACAGGTTATAGCCAAACCGCTGGAGCACCGAATCCGGCACATTGGGACCGCGTTCGCCATCCATGATCCGAAACCCGGCATTCTTTAGCGTGCGGCCAACATGTTGGGCAAAACAGGACCCGGCGGTGACAATCTTGGCCTTGCGCGAAATGCGAAATCGGGGCGTGTACAGGCCCTCGGTCGAAAACTGTGGACGGTTGGCGACGCCGCTGCGCCAATAGGCCGTGTCCGGGAGACCGCGATAGGGGGAGGGTGCTTTTGCTGTCATGGGGACCTGAGCCACCTTTGCTGTCGTGGATGAGAGGCGATGCGCGTCTCTCGTTGTTTTCAAAAACACCACAGTTGAGTGAAAAAGAAAAGAGAACCAAAGCCGCAGATTGTATCTTGGGGCTATAGGTCGTGGTGCAATCCAATGTCGCGACGCAGGATAGATCGGCCTGATGTGTCTAGAATGTCCAAACGATCATAGATCTGCACCAGCCGATCGCGGAGAGCGTCGTGGGTTTCAGCGGCGACAACAAAAGCCGTGACGCGGCTGCGCCCAGAGAGGTGATCCGAGATGTCTTCGCCTTGCATGCGATAGATGTAATGCTCCTCGACCAATCCGTCAGCCAAAAGCGCATCCATGCCGGTGACGCGGTCAAAGACCCCTTCCGAGGCATAGGCATTATTGGCGGAAAACACCCGTGAATCGGGATTGGTCTCAAAGGCCACAGCCCGGCCCAATTGTTGATCAATCGAGGCCCCGACATAATCAAAGCCGGTGACAAGTTCGACCACACGGTTGGCACCGGGGCCACCGCCAATGCGACCCGCAACCTCAAGCACCACCAAGCGGCCGTCTTGTGTCAGGATCGATTGGATCAGCATCGGCCCGTCCGACAACTCAAAGGCGCGGGCACAGGCCTCGGCCTGTTCCTGCATCAAGGTTTCAATCTCGGGCGTCTGTCGCGCCGGGGCGAGGGTGGCATGACAGGTGGCTTCGCGCCCCTCCGAGAACCATGTCTTGTGGCGTTCGCGCGCCAAAAGCACATGGGTTTTTCCCTCGATCACGATGCAGTCAATCGACAGCTCCATGCCCTCGACAAATTCCTCAACCAAAACATCGCCGCCGCGCGCCATGGCAAAGCTTTGATCAAGCTGTTCGGTCAACGCGGCCTCATCCGCCGCAAAAACAACGCCAAGCGATCCGGTGCCACCAACCGGTTTGGCCACCACAGGAAAGCGCAAGCCATCGGTGTTCACCGCCTCTGGGCGATCGGCAATGATCCATTTCGCCGTATCAACGCCGCCCTCGCGCAGCACCTGTTTCATCGCGTCCTTATTGGTGAGCCGATGCGCCGCCACAGGGGTCAGGGGGGAGGCGAGCCCAAGCGCCTGACGCACCTGAGCCAAGATAGGCAAGGGTTGGTCAAGGCAGACACTGATCACCGCCTGGGCGTTCAAATCACGCGCCGCCTGTTCCACCGCCTTTGCATCCAATGTGCTGATTTGCAGGTGCTCATCGGCATGGTCTGCTGCGGGGGGGGCGTCTTTGTAGTCGGCAAGGGCCGTCCAGTAGCCGAGCGATTTCAGACGTTCAATCACCGCGATATGCGGGCTGACGCCACCCAGAACAAGGGCGACGGGTTGAGACGTGGGGCGGTTGGTCATCAGAAAAGTCCTTGTGGCTGGCGGGCCTATCAATCGTCGCTCTCGGGCGTGTCCATGTCGTCGGCGCTCCGGAGAGCAACCTGGTCCAACATCACACGCAGCCTGTCGGGTGAATTATGCATCATCACATCAATGATCGAGAGCCGGGGAATAAACGGGTGGTTGAATTGTGTGTAGGGGGCGCTTTGATCCTGAATGAACTTCAGATCAATGCCGGATTGGGCAAAGTCATCTGTCGAATACAGGGACACGCCACCGGGAAGGTTGATATAGCGCTGACCGCCAAGGGCTTTGGTCACGGCAATCACCCGTTCCGAGCCTTTGATATCGGCGCGGGGATGATCGAGTGAGGACACCTGATCGCTCAGGGGCAGGTCGAGATAGTCAAAGACATTGCGCACCGAGGCGATGGCCAGTTTGGACATATTGCCGTCATGGGGGCCAGAGAGGGTTTTGGCGACAAGGTCGACAACCGCCTCAACATGGGGGGCCTTGCGGTATTCCTGTTCGAGCTGGCGCAGGAACTTCTTTTGAAACTTCGCGTCCACGCCGCATCCGATATCCATGATCCGCGCGCTCGAAGACACGCCGCGCGCCGGAATGGTGAAGATCAGCGGCTTGCCTTGGTTGGAAATTCTGTTGCGGTTGACCCAACCGCCTTTCATGAATTGCACATCGTCATAAAAGACGAAGTGATCAGCCGTATGAGCCAACTGGTAATACCCTAGATAGGGAAAGACATAAGGCTGCATGATCGCAACTGTGGTGGGGGCATGTGTCATCGAAGTGGCACCTTATGAGAGACGCGCAGGGTGGGATGAACTGGCGCGTGGGGTAAATAACAGCACATCATGACACCTGTGCCATGTTGCGAAATAGAGTGTGGCCCGGAAAAGCGAGCTTGGGTTGCGCGCGCATCCAGCGGAACAGAGCCTGATACCGGGGGCGGTTGGCCCGGGCCCAGGCCATCGCATCGTCCAGTTGGGACGGATCACGGCAGATTGGAATATCCACACCCGAGGCCTCGATCACCGCCTCGATCTTATGCGTGTTGCCGGGCACCACGACAAAAGGGATTTCAGCGCGGCAGGCCGCAAAGAAGGCATGATGGCGCCCGGTGACCAACAATCTGGCGCTGCGCAGGCTATGAACCAGCCCCGGCCAGTCAAAGTCTGCCAGCGAGATATAGGCGCTTTTCCGGGATAGAGATCCGCTGGTGATCTTTACAAAGGCGTTGAACTCTTGCGAATAGAAATCTGTCAGCACGGTCTTTCCGGTGAAATCCTCCACCCGATCAGGCTTGGAGATACTGGCCCAGTAGGAGCAATCCAGAAACATCTGTGCTTCGACACCGTGAGTGCGGATCAACTCTTGTTGGCTGCGAGGTTCGCGCGCCGAGATGAAAGACAGCTGCCCAAGCACATCATCAAACCGTGCATCGTTTTCTTGCCAGACCGTGTTGATCAGCATGGCACGCTTGCCCGCATCAAGGGCCGCGCGCAGCGCTTCCATTTTCTGAATATGGTTGCGGCGATTGCGATGCATTGAGCCTTCACCATTGGCCACCAAAATATCGTAGCTGTCATCCTCGACCAGCACACCATAGCGTTTCATCAATGCCGTGAGATAGTTCATCACCGCCTGACAGCCGCAATGATAGTCGGAATGGTCGCCGATCAGACGCAGGCGCAGAGGTCGGAAATCGCTTCGGGGGGAAAAGCTGGCTGTTGTGGCGGTGCGTTTGTCGGGCAGATTGTCGGGCTGTGTCCCGGCTTTGAGTTCTCTCAGAAGCTGGGCCTCGCCGGGCCAATTGTTGCCAAAGCTCGGGGCGGCGTTGCGGAAATAATTTGACGGGGCACGGTCTGTGCCGACCTGATCCACAAAGGAAAACCCGTAGGTACCAACATTGTCCAGAGAGCCGCGCAGTTGAAACAGTGTCCACAGAATTTGGATGCCGGAGCTGCTGGACGAGCGCAGCAGCAGGTTCAATTGATGATAGGCCTCACCTGTCATACTGGCCAGACGCACGCCGTTGGCGATGAATTCTTTGAGCACGTCAAGGTTCGGGTCGAGTTCCGGTGGTCCCGCTTTCCAGAGAAAACGGTGCGGTGAGCCCTCTAGGGCTTGGAGGAGGGCTGCCTTACGCGGGTGGGCATGACCTTGGAAGGTCGAGATCGTTTGCACCACCACGTCGGTCTTTTGACCTAAATCGGCGTGATATTGCGAATCCAATGAGAACCGGTTGAAGCGGATCACCACGTCATGGTCGTCGATCTCGGCCCCCTTGCCAGCCCCCAAAGCATTGGGGGAATTGCCCACCACGGCAATCCGGATATTGGGGTCACGGAACAAGGCAAACAGCGCCTCTTGCCCGTCTTTGAGCTGATGCAGAACCTCGGCGGCTTGGGTGATCTGGGTGGGTGGAACCTGATTTTCGGCCCGGGCTAGCGCGGCCAAGTGCGGAGCGGCGAAGAACGCTTTGTCCTGAGTGGAAAAGAGGCGGCCAAAACGCGCCAGCAAGGCCTCTAACCTATCAGGCTGCCCGGTGGTGCTGGCGTAATGCTCGGCGAGCATCGCTACGAGTTGAGGCAATGCCGAAGTCTTTTCTGCGGCTTGCAAAGCGCGCTCCACGCCTTTTTTCGCCTGATCGGGGGCGGCTGAGGCCGACAAGATAAGCTCGGTGGCACGGCTAATGGCCAAAGGCGGCAAGTCCTCATCCAGAAACCTGACAAGCCGGGGAATCTCGGCGGGGTCAACAATCTGGAACAGGTAGAGAAAGTTGATGTACTGCGTCCGGCGCACGGGGTCGTGGGGATCTGCGTTGACGGATTTTCGCAGGATCGCCAGAGCGTCGCTCAAATGCCCTTCGCGGGCCAACCAAGTGGCGACACTTTGCAATTGCCGCAGGCTGTAGGGTTTGGAAAGCGGCATATGTCGGCTGGCGCGGTGCAGCAGGTCGAGCGCCGTTTCGATTTGATTGTTTTGCAACAGCTGTTCAATCAGTGGGCGAAACGTGGCGCTGCGGGTCCCTGCGGTTTCGATGGCCGACCAACCGTTGATGGCAGGGATGGTCTTGTTTCTGAGCGCGCGGTTTGCAGCGCGTCGGTCAAGGAAACCGCTTGAAACCGGGTCTGTTGGATTTTGTGTGCCCAAGGTGGTCATAGCGCAGTTGCCAAGGTCCGCAGGTCGGCTTGGGGGGATAAAATCTGCGCAGCAAGGGCTTTTGCACGTTCACCGTCCATCCCGGAAAATTGTGCCAGATCGGTGAATTTGGCCTGTAGATCATCGGCGGTTAGCGGGACTTCTGGCTCCCCGCGTGGCAGGTCAACTTGGTCCGCGATCACGGTGCCATCAACCAGGGTCATGGCAAGGCGCGCGGCGCGGCGCGCCGGGACAAGCGCCGTTAGATCGGGGTCCTCAAAGACATAAGTGGCGCGCATGATCCGCAGAGTGTCTGCGTCTGCCAAAGCCTCGGGGGCAAAGGCCGCCATGCCGGTTTCTCCGCGCGCCAGTGCGGCCCCCACACAATAGGGGATGCCAAGGCGCGCCGAATAGGGGCCGTCGATCTCGCGGTGATCATGTTTATGAACCGCGAGCTTATAGGTATCGACGCGAATCTCGCGCACGTCCTTGGCCTGAACGCCGTGCCGAGCCCGTAGATTCAGCACCGCCTCGACCGGGGCATGACAATAGCGGCAGGAGGCATAGGGTTTGAGATAAACGGTTTCGACACAATAGGGGGCCTGGACAACAAAAGCCGCCGGGTCCGCCGGTGTTCCGCGCAACATCTGGACCAAGCCGTGATCGCCATCGAGAATATATCTCGGCCCCGGAAACCCCGCATCGGCGGTGATCGCGGCGGCCAAACCGGTCAGGGCAGGTTGCCCAGCATTATAAGGTTTCAATTCGGACCCGGCGGAAAAGGCTTTGACCATCCCCGAGGCCGAGGTGCAGGCCGCCGCTAAGCCTGCGTTCATTTTCACCCGGTCGAATCCCAGCGCCGCGCCGACACCCACGGCCGCGCCAATCACACCAAACACCCCCGACCCATGCCAGCCACGCAGCTTGGCGTCGGGTTGGCAGGCAATGGCCACGCGCAGGGCGGCTTCGTAGCCGACCACAATCCCTTTGAGGAAACTCTCAGGTGTCATACGGGGGTCATGCCCCATCGCCAAAAGCGCGGCAATAAGCGGGCCGCCCGCATGGGTGATGCCATAACGATGACCATCATCGAGCTCGACCACATGGGACAACATGCCGTTGATCAAGGCCGCGGTTAACGGCGCGCTGCTGCGCCCTGTCCCCACCACCGGGGCAGGGCCGTCACCGCCATTGGCAAGCATATGGGCAATGCGTTTTTCTTCGCTGGCCGCCCCGGCCAGAACGCAGCCCATCCAATCCAAAAACCGCAACCGCGCTGTGGCGGCCAAAGCCGGTGACAGCGGTGTGTCGGCCAGCACCATAAGCCCGTCTAACAGACGGTCCGTATCAGAAAGGGAACCAACGGCGGTTTCCGCGGTTGTCATGGTCATTCGGCAGCGCTCATTTGTGGTTCCAGACCGGCGCGGAACAGCGCCAGCATTTTACGCTCGTCTTCCACCACACCATAGGCATCGGCCATGGCGCTGATACGCCGGGCCCAGCTGCGGTGGGGGTTGATTTCGTTCATCTTGTTCGACTTGGTCGATTTGATCACCCCGCCCGAGGTGTCCAAAATCTGGCTGGCATCTTCGTATTCTTCGCGTGTCACCGCCTGCATGGCATTCACATAGCGCAGGTGCGACGGATGGATCACGGTTTTCCCGGTAAAGCCATTGGCCTTGTCGAGTGCGACCTCGCGCAAGAGCCCATCAATCGCATCATTTAGAATGGCGGTATTGGTGCGCAGCGCCCGGTTCAGGTCGATCTGCATGACCTTTTCCAGATCGTCACGTTTATAGGCGAGGAAGTATTCCCAGACCGGGGCCGAGACGATGTAATCCTCTTCGGCGCGGCCAAAGAAGTTCAGAATATCGGCCAGCGCATCGCGCACCGGCAAGATGTCATAGATCGACGAGCCAATCCCGCGGCGCACGCCAAAGAAGGACGAGAAATCGGTGCCGCCAACGCGAATATTCAGGATGTATTGGTGATAGTCGCGCAAAATCCCCAGCAAGGCCGTCAGTTCGGCATTGCGGGTTTCACGAAAGGCGATGGCGCGCCCTTCCAAAATCGGCATCCCATAAAGCGGTGTGTCGAACTTCCGGTTCAACTCGGCCAGCAGGTCCAGATAATCCAGGGCATTGTTGGAATAAAACTTGGGGAACACAAACCCGGTCAGGATATCGGCGAGCTCAGGCGTCAATTTCTCGGCAAAGCTATGGAACTGTTCGGTGGACCGCACCCGCAGGAAAATCAGCGGCACATCGTCATTGCTCAGCGCGCCGGTGCGGACCTGTTCGGCCAGATACCCGAGCTGTTGAATGACATTGGCCTCGCCCGCGCCCAGATCTTCGGCGCGGATCGCGTCTTCGAAACACATGACCATGGACAGCACATCCGGCATCTGGCGCGCGACAATCTTATCCATCACGGCGCGGGTTGACGGCATATACAGCGTGCCGCCCAGACAATAGCGCAGGAATTGGCGATCCGAAAAACGGTTAAAGCTTTGAGGAGCCCGGAAAAAGATATCGGGGTCACTGACAAGGTTATGTTGCATGGGCCTGTCTTTCTTGGCTTATTGCGCGGGCTGCATGGCGGGTTGGCCGGCTTTGACCGGGGCCTGCACGGCCTCAATGATCCGGGCAAGATCATCATCACTCATATCGGGGAAAATCGGCAGGCACAGCACACGCCGGGCCATATCGCTGGCCACGGGCAGATTGGCCGGATCAGCCGAGGGCAGATCGGCATACATCGGCAAATCCGACAGCAGCGGATAGAAATAGCGCCGGGTCAGGATGTTGACCTCGCGCAGTTGATCATAAAGCCCATCGCGATCCAGCGGGTATTCGTCGCCCACCAGAATGGGGAAATAGGCATAGTTTGACCGGGTCTGGTTCAATTTGGGCAAGGCAATCAGTCCGGGCAGATCGGCCAGTGCCGTGCGATAGGCCGCGTCAATCTCGCCCCGGCGTGCAATGCAAGCATCAATATGATTGAGCTGCGCCAGCCCCATGGCGGCGTGGATTTCGCTCATCTTGCCGTTGGAGCCGGGCACCTTGACGGTGAGTTCATCGACGATGCCAAAGTTCTTCAGCTCATCAATATGCTGTTTCATCTCCGCGTCCCGGCAGATGATCGCGCCGCCCTCAAAGGTGTTGAAGACCTTGGTGGCGTGCAAGGACAGCGTCGAAAGATCACCGCGCGCCAGAACCGAGCCCTCGTCGTTATGAACGCCAAAGGCATGGGCCGCATCATAGATCACCTTGAGCCCGTGACGATCGGCGATGTCGCGGATCGCCTCCATGTCACACGGGTTGCCATAGCAATGCACCGGCAAGATGGCGCTGGTGCGCGGGGTGATCGCCGCCTCGATTTTGGCGGGGTCAAGGTTGGCGGTCACCGGGTCGATGTCGACAAAAACCGGGGTGTTCTTGTGCCAGATCAGCGCATTGGTGGTGGCGACAAAGGAAAACGGCGTGGTGATGACTTCGCCCTTGAGATCAAAGGCCTGCAAGGCCGCAATCAGCGCGATGGTGCCATTGTTGAACAGCGCCAGATGCTCCACACCCAGATAATCGGCCAACTCACGTTCAAGCCGCTGATGTAGCGGGCCACCATTGGTCAGGTAACGGTTGTTCCAGATTTCCTGAACATAGGGCAGGAACTCTTCGATGGGGGGCAGAAAAGGCTGTGTGACATGGATTTTCTTGTCTGTCATTTTTCTTCCTCCGCTAGGTCGTATAAATACTGACCATAATCGGTTTTTTTCAGCGCGTCAGCCTGTTCCAGAAGTTGATCCCGGTTGATCCACTTCTTGAGATAGGCAATTTCTTCGAGACAGGCGATTTTATAGCCCTGTCGCGCTTCGACGGTCGACACAAAGGACGAGGCTTCGAGCAAGGATTGGTGGGTGCCGGTATCAAGCCAGGCATAGCCCCGGCCCAGCAACTGCACATAAAGATCACCCGATTCCAGATAGGCACGATTGACATCGGTGATTTCAACTTCGCCTCGTTCCGAGGGTTTGACACCCTTGGCGATTTCAACCACGCGGTTGTCATAGAAATAGAGGCCAGTGATGGCATAATTGCTTTTGGGTTTTTGCGGCTTTTCTTCGACCGAGAGAACACGGCGGTTGGCGTCAAATTCGACCACACCAAAGCGTTCGGGATCATGGACCTGATAGGCAAAGACCGTGGCCCCCAATTCGCGCGCCGAGGCCTGAAGGAGCAGCTGGGTAAAGCCGGGGCCGTAAAAGATATTATCCCCCAGCACCAAGCAAACCGGGTCCTCTCCGATGAACTCCTCCCCAATGATAAAGGCCTGGGCCAAGCCATCGGGTTTGGGTTGAATAGCGTATTGCAGGCGAATGCCAAATTCACTGCCATCACCCAAAAGACGCTTGTATTGCGGCATGTCATCTGGGGTCGAGATGATCAGGATGTCTTGCATCCCGGCCAACATCAAAACGCTAAGCGGGTGATAGATCATTGGCTTGTCATGGACCGGCAACAGTTGCTTGGAGACACCCTTGGTCACGGGATGGAGCCGGGTGCCAGACCCTCCGGCGAGGATGATCCCCTTGCGGCGATTTGTTGGGCTCATAGCGCGACACAATCCTTTTGAACATCTTTGATCTATACTGGGCAAAGACGGTATTTCTTAGCCTTAAGGTGCTTTTGGTACAGCCAAGCAGACAATTCAACCATGCGTGAATACCTGACCTAGCCTTTGCACGTCGCTGTGGTTTCAATGAGGGCGTTATAGGGGCAACTCTTGCTCACTGGGCCGTTGTTCGGCAAGCTTTTGCTGATCAGGGGTCACGTTGACACCTTTTACGGGCGCTTCTAATGTCCGCTCGAATTTTGCAGGGGGGGGAGACGCCCCGACACTGCGCATTTTGGCCTGTTTAAAAATAGAGAGCACGCATGCAGAAAACCAAAGATTTTCTTTCGAAAATGGGCCTGCCGACGGGCGATTGTTATGATCTGCCGACTTCGGAAAAACGCTTTGAGGATGGTGCGCAATACCGGTTCGAAGTGCCGGGTATCCAAGGGCCAAGCGCCATGGCGGCGCTTCTTGAGGCGGTCGAGAAAAACGGCGTGCCGGTGCACCGTGTGACCCAGACCAAAGGGGTCATGACCCTGTTGGATAATGAAATCACCCAAATGGTCGATATGGCCCGGGATGCTGCGGTTGAGCTGGTCTTGTCGATCGGGCCACGCGCCACCACCGATACCAGCGCCTCGGTCAACACCCCCGAAGGGGTGCGCATGGGTTATCGCCTGCGTGGCCAAGAACAAGTGATCCGCGCCGTCGAAGAGGTGCACCGCGGTGTGGCGCTTGGGGTGAAATCCTTTCTTGTCTATGACGAAGGCAGCCTGTGGTTGATGAATGAAATGCGCAAGGCGGGCGAACTTCCGGCTGATGTGCGCTTCAAGGTGTCGGCCCATACCGGTCACGGCAATCCTTGCGCGGCGGCCATGCTGGCGCAGATCGGGGCCAATACATTCAACCCGATCCGTGACATTCAGATGCAGATGTTGTCGGCCATCCGTCAGGCGGTTGATCTGCCGTTGGATGTGCATACCGAAAACCCGGCCTCGACCGGTGGCTTCATCCGCCATTACGAAGTGCCGGAAATGGTCCGTGTTGCGGCGCCGATTTACCTCAAGACCGGTGGATCCGTGGCCAAAACCCACAGCTGGGACAGTTCGGATGCGGATGCCGCGAAACGGGCCAAACAGGTGAAGTTGGTCAAGCGGATGCTGGATGAATATTATCCCGAAGCCGTCACTGTTGCGCCTAAGAAGGGCTAAACCATGCCCGATATCGCGCTATCGGCGCTAGAGCGGTTTTGTCTGGATGTGTTGCTGGGGCAGGGGGTTCCTGCCGAGGATGCTGCGCTGATTGTCGACTCGATCCGCTTTGCCCATACCCATGGCAAAGGCACCCATGGCGCGGGTCGGATGCCGATCTATGTGAACCGTATCCAAAAGGGGTTGATGCAGGCGCAAACCCCGCTGAGAGAATTGTCATCCGCTCCGGCGATGGCGCTGCTTGATGCGGGGGATGGCTTTGGTCAGGTGGCGGCGATCCGTGGTATGGACCGCGCCGTTGAGATGGCCAAAACCTGTGGTATTGGCCTTGTTGGTATTCGTCATAGTCATAACTTTGGCACGGCGGCCTTTGTGGCGGCGCGGGCGGTCGAGTCGGGCATGGCGGCTATTGTTCTAGCCAATGCCGCCCCGGCCATCGCGCCGACCGGCGGGCACAAAGCGGTGTTTGGCACCAATCCAATGGCCTTTGGCTTTCCGGCCCCTGATGGCATGGCCCCGGTCATTCTTGATATGGCGACAAGCCAGGCGGCGCGTGGCAAAATTCGTCTGGCGGCCACCAATGGCGACGATATTCCGCTTGGCTGGGCGCTGGATGAGGCCGGTGAACCAACCTGCGATCCGGTTGCCGCATTGGCCGGGTCGATGTTGCCGGTTGGTGGGGCCAAGGGATATGGGCTGTCGGTTGTGGTCGATATCATGGCCGGGCTGATGACGCGCTCGGCCTCGGGCGGCATGGCGCGCAACCTTAATAACCCCGATGGGCCATCGCGCTGTGGGCATATGTTGATTGCCATTGATATCGCCCAGATGATGCCGCAGGCCGAGTATGACGCCGGCATGCGCGATCTGTCTGCCGCGGCCAAGGATGCGGGGGCGGAGGGGGCGGTCTTCCTCCCCGGAGAGCGTGGTGCGAGCTATATGCAGGGGCGGGGCGATCATGTGCCTCTGTCAGATGCGGTGATTGCCAAGCTCGATGCCCTTGCCCAAACAACCCATGTTGTGCCACTGGAGCGGGACTGACAATGTTCGGACCAACCGTTCTACGAGTAAGCAAAGAAGATGCAGGCCGATGGTAAGTGACACGAAACCCACAGCAGTGGTCCTAGGCGGTACAAATCCGCATATTCGGCTGATCGAATTGCTCCAGGCGCGCGGTTGGCGTGTGGTGTTGGTGGATTACCTTGATGCGCCGCCTGCGGCCCCGCATGCCGATCTGCATGTGCAAGAAAGCACGCTGCACCCCGATGCCGTGGCCCGCGTCGCCCGCGCTCAAAATGCCGAATTGGTGATTGCCACCTGTGTTGATCAAGCCAATGTCGTTGCCATTCAGGTCTCTGAAGAGCTGGGCTTGCCGCATCCCTATTCCTTTGCCACGGCATCGCTGATTGGCAACAAAGGCGGCATGAAGGGCCGTTTCGCCGAGGCCAACCTTCCCACGGCCCAGCATATTTTCCTTGGCGAGGATGACGTCACCGATCTTGAGGCGCGGATCGCGCATCTGACCTTTCCCATGGTGGTGAAGCCAGCCGATTCCAACGGATCGGCCGGGGTGCGCCGGGTTGATGACCTTGAGGCGCTGCGCCTGCACCTTGCCACCGCCTTTGACATTAGCCGCGTGCGTCAGGCCGTGGTCGAAGAATTCGTCGAAGGCGCCGAGCTGTCCATTGATTGCTTCGTTGAAAATGGCCGGGCGAAAATCGTTCTGGTGCGGCGCAAGTTTGATATGCTCAATGTGCCGCGTGACAAGGTCATCCAATCGACCGGATCGATCGCCCCTTGGCCGCTTGAAGAGCGTTTGGACGAGGTCGAAGAGATCCTCTCGAAACTCGCCGCGGCGTTCGAGCTTGATAACGTGCCGATGCTGGTTCAGGCGTTTTTGAATGACAGCGGGATAAGCCTGATCGAATTTTCACCGCGCCTCTCGGGGGGCACGGGATCGGCCGTGACCAAGATGATCAGCGGCTTTGACGCGATCGAAGCCTCGCTGGATAGCTGGCTTGGCAACCCGGTGCAGGTGGCTCTGAACCCATCGGGGCTTTGGTTGATGACCAACACGGTCTATGCCCAGCCCGGAACCTTTGATCGTGTCGAAGGTGTTGATGCCTTGATCGACAATGGCACGATTGCCCGGATGCTTCCCTATAAAACTGCGGGTATGGAGATTGGCAACGATATGTCGACCCGTTCGCGCGTGGGGGCGTTTCTTGTCACTGGACCAGACCGTGAAACGGTTTTTGCCCGGACCCGCACTGCGATTGATCAGATGGAAGTCTATGACACGCAGGGCAACGCGATCATGCGCAAGGATATTTTCGGTCAACTGGCTGAAACCGACTAACATAAAAAAGAGGCCCCCATGCCCGCTACGCTCTTTGACAGCCCCTATTACGCTGACCAGTTCAGCACGCCCGCAATGCGGGAAATTTTCTCGGATATGGGCAGGTTTCAATCCTGGCTGGATTTTGAGGCCGCATTGGCGCGCGCTGAAGCCAGCTGTGATGTGATCCCATCTGAGGCGGCGGAGGCGATCACCGCAGCGGCCACCACCGACAATCTTGATCCGGCGGCGATGCGGGTGATGTTTGAAAAGGTTGGCTTTGCCATTGTGCCGCTGGTCAAACAGCTGACCGCCGCCTGTCCCGATCATGCTGCACGTTATGTGCATTGGGGCGCGACGACTCAGGATGCCTTGGACACGGGGCTGGTACTGCAAATGCGCACCGGTCTGGCTTTGATCGAGGCCGAACTTGACGGGGTGATTTCCGCGCTGGTCAAACTGTCGGCGAATCATCGCAACACGCCCATGGCAGGGCGGACGTTCCAACAGCACGCGGTGCCGATCACCTTTGGCTATAAATCTGCCGGTTGGCTTGACGAGGCTTTGCGCCATCGCGCCAAACTGCCCGAGATCAAGGATCGCGCTTTTGCGGTGCAATTTGGCGGTGCGGTTGGCACTTTGGCCCCGCTGGGCGACAAAGGCACCGCAGTGCGCGCGGCGCTGGCCCGCGAATTGGACCTACGCGATCCAGACATCACTTGGCACACGGGGCGCGATGGTCTTGGCGAGATGATTTTCTGGCTGGGTCAGGTTGGCGGTTTGCTGGGCCGGATCGGTACCGAAGTCAGCATGTTGATGCGTTCTGAGGTGAGCGAAGTGCGCGAACCTTACGTGCCGGGGCGTGGCGCCTCATCGGCGATGCCGCAAAAACGCAATCCCATCGCCTGTCCGCAAATCATCGCCATTGCCAACCGTTTGCGCGCCTTGGTGCCACAGATGATGGAAAGCCAAATCCAAGAACATGAGCGTGGGATCAGCGCCATGCCGGTGGAATGGATGGTCATTCCCGAAGCCTTTCTCTTGGCCTCCGGGGCCTTGATGCAGGCCCGCCCCATGCTTGAGGGCTTGGATGTGGACGTGGCCAATATGCGTCGCAATCTGGATATGGGCGGCGGGCTGATCATGTCCGAGGCGGTCATGTCCGGCCTGGCCCCGATCTTGGGGCGTGGCACGGCGCATGAGGTGGTCACCGGGGCCGCCGCAGCGGCCATCGACAGCGGGCGACATCTGCGCGATGCTCTGCTCGAAAACGAGACTGTTACAGCCCAATTTGACATAGAAGCCATCGACCGCCTGCTTGAGCCGGGGAATTATACCGGGTCTTGCGGCGTGATGGTGGATGCGGTTTTGAACCGCGCCAAAACACAAGGATTCACCGCATGAGCACGACACGTTGGACAAACCGCCCCGAGGGATCAACTTGGGGCGATTGGGGCCCGGATGATCAATTGGGCCGGTTGAACCTGATTGGCCCTGAGCAGGTCAAAAAGGGCATCGCCGAGGTGGAAACCGGCAAAACATTCTGCCTGTCACTGCCGCTGGACCTGCCGGGGGGCAATGTGCTGTCTCCGGTGCGCTTCCCACCGGCGCTGCGCCCGGTCATTCGCAACGATGCCCCCTATTTCAACTATAACTGGCAGGAATTCGATCCGCGCTTTCCGGATATCGCCGCCGATGACGCGGTGCTGCTTTATACGCAATATTCGACCCAATGGGATGCGCTGGCGCATCGCGGTTCGAACTTTGATGTGATGGGCGACGGGGTTGATGTCCCGGTCTATTACAACGGGTTCCGCGCTGGCGAAGATCTGACCATGGACAGTGGCGAAAACGGGCATGTCACCTGTGCCCACAAGCTGGGGATCGAGAATTTCGCGGCCCACGGCCTGCAAGGGCGCGGTGTGTTGATCAACCTGCACAAGCATTTTGGCGACACCCGTCATGACGTGTCTTACGACGATCTGATGCGGGTGATGGAGGCCGACAATATCACCGTGGAAGAGGGCGACATGCTGTTGCTCTGGACCGGGATCGACAAGATGATCCTTGCGGGGGCGGGCAATCCTGACCCGGCAATCAAGAAGGCCTGTGCGGTGCTTGACGGCCATGATAAACGCTTGTTGCAATGGATCACCGATAGCGGCGTTGCGGCGCTGATCTCGGATAACATTGCGGTTGAGGCGGCCGGGAACCCGCTGCCTGATGACTATTGTGGCTCTATTCTGCCCCTACACGAACATTGCCTGTTCAAGTTGGGTGTGCCGCTGGCCGAGCTGTGGCAGCTCTGCGATCTGGCTGAATGGCTCGAAGCGCAGGGGCGCAGCCGCTTCTTGCTGACGGCGCCGCCGCTGCGTTTGACCGGGGCGGTTGGATCCCCGGCGACCCCGATCGCGACGGTTTGATTTTTTAACACGACTTTCTATGCTGCATGTGCACGGTTGAATCCTCGGTTCGAACTTTGCATGTGCAGCGATACCGCAATGGTATCTGTTCTTTTGCAACTTTGATTTCAGGGACCAGTCACATGGCTGCCAAGAAAACGACTTTCCGTTCCATGCTGCGCCGAACGGTTTTCGGAACGGCATCTGTTATAACGCAGGCAGATCCGACCGGACGGGCCGAACGCGGTTTTCATCGCGCTTTGATTGGGCGGGCCAGCGGCAACCCCAAACAGTTGCAATCGCTTGCCTGGCACGCCGAGGAGCGCAACGATTTGCCCCTGGCGCTGGACGCTTGGGGAACCCTGGCGGCTCAGGCCAAGAAAAACTCAGCGGTCCCAGCGGTTAAAGCCTATGGGAAACTGGCGACGCTTGAGACACGCATGCGCCGACAGGTTGGTTTTTTCGCACCGGAAATTTGCCCAACATTCGCAGATGTGCCGGCGGTTGTTCTTGAGGCCGATAAATTTGCAGATCAAACGGCCCCCACCGGGCGTGTTTTGCGCCAAGAAGCCGCCGCCTTGCAAAGCTTCTGGCATGATTGCACCGCTTTGCCAGATCAACAGGCAGGGCGGTTGCGCAAGGCCTATGCCTCATTGGCCGCGCACCGTATTCGCGCCGGCCGTCAGCATATTGCGCTTTCTGCTCTACAGCCCGTTCTGGCCAATTGGCCGGACTATCAAACGGCATATCCTCTGTTCTACAAGGCGGTCTTGCATTCTCTTGTCGCCGCTTTGGAGACAGTTCCGGACGGGGAAGATATTGACGCTTGGAGTACATTGGACAATTGGTGGCGGTTCTTTGACGCGCGCCGCGATCATCTGGCAGACCAAACCTTGGCCCAAATCTGGAAGCTGACCCTGCGCATTTCGCAGAAGTTTCAACAACAAGGCCATATGGAAAATGCCGAACGGGTGATGATGCCTGCCTTTGAGCATTGGGAAGATAATAGTGCGGCGCTGACCATTTTGGCGCGTACCTCCGAAAGCCGGGGGGATTGGAAAGTCGCCGCCCAGCAGTGGCAATTATACGCTGCTATCATGAACCCGGTTTCGACGAAAAGCGGCACTATTATTGCCGAAAATGCCGAAGAACGTGCCCGCAGAGCCAACTATGCGCGCACCTCTCTACGTGGGGTTCGCGCCGAATTGGCACTAGAGGCGCGGGCCGCGGGGCGCACACGCGAATTCCGCGAAATGGTGACCCGTATCGTCGAAAGCCTGCCTGATCAGCGCCTGCTCAAATATGACCCGCGCCTTTTGGAGGTCACCCGGACCTATGTGCAGGATGCCTTGCGTGAAGATGGGGTTTTTGCCCCGCCAAAACCGGTTGAACCAGGCAAGTTGCGCCGGGTGGTCTTGGCATTGGACATCCTCAAGGTCTCGGATGTTCACACCCACAGCCGGGTGATTTTCACCATGTGCCGCAATATGCTGCGTCATGACCCGGATCTTGAGATGCATGTGGTCATCACCAATGAACGTTTTGCTGTCACCACCCCGATTGTGTCACCTTCGTTCCACCCCAAGCGGGATAGCGATTTGATCGACCGGGCCAAGATGGCGCTTGGGGATTTGTTTGGCACACGGTTTCAGCTGCATAATCTGCATGAGCCCAATCTCGAAGGGGTGGTCTCTGCGGCCAAGCATATCCTGAATCTGCGCCCTGATCTTGTGTTGTATGGGGGCGGCCATCGGGGGCTGTTTTCCAACGAAAGCCGTTTGGTGCGCCATGTGCTGTATGATCTGGTGCCGGCCGGCTTCTTGTATATTCAGGCCAACAATGAGGTCGATCCCAAGTTCGATATGATCATCGCCCGTGGCCCCCATGAAATCGAAGGCGACGCGGGGGCTGCGGCCGTGCGGGTGCAACCCTATCCGACAATTGTCGAAGAGGCGTTGGATCAGGCACAAAAGGCCATCGATCCGAGCAAAGCGGCAAGCAAGACCATCGTGTCGGCGATCACCGGCGTGCGCATGGATGTCCGTCTGAGTGAAATGGACAGCGCCGAAATGGATCACGTCTTTTCGGTTCTGGATCGGGTGCCGGGCAGTATCTGGCACTTTATCGGCTGCAAGGACGTTGCCGCGGTGCGCAAAGCCAACCCTGAAATTGCCCGCCGGGTTGATGCGGGGCAAATCGCCTTGCACACGGTGATGCCCTTTGATGAGTTCACCACCTTGGTTGGTAATGCGGCCCTATTCCTGCATCTTCCGGGCTTTACGGGCGGCTCTGGTGGTGCCGCTGTGGCGCGACGTGGTGCGATTCCGATTCTGACGTTCAACCACTCGGATGTCTCCGGGCGCCAACCTCCTGAAACGGTGTTTGAGTTGGAGAACATGTCGGGCTTTGCCGATATGGCGGTGACCCTTTTGCAAGATCCAGCCCGCTGGAGCGCCATTGCAGAGCGTCAGATCGCCCATACGAATTGGATTCGCGAGACGTCGGTTCAGGGCTTTCATGATTGCCTGACGGAAACGGCGCGCTTGGGGCAGCTGCGCCTACAGGGCTCGGCTGAGAGCGGTCTTGCGCGTACGGGAAAACCCGCGCTCGACTCTGTGCATTCGGACGTCATAGAAGGTGCCACTGATTAAAGCTGGTCATGTCGGCACAAGGCACCTGAATGGAACGCAACCTCTTGAAAGCATATCGCCGGTTTGTCCCGAACCGGGTCAAACGTGCGCTCTCGCCTGAGATCAAGACCCGCGTTCTCGATGTGTTACTTTATCTGACTGCACGCCCCGGCATGGGTGATTTGCGGCTGCGCCAAAAGGCGATGGCCGCCGAGCGTCGTGCGGATTGGCCTGAAGCCATGCGGCATTGGCAACATTTGGCGCTGTTGAGCCATCCCAAGCGTAATGACAAAGACCTCTCAACGCTGCCACCTAGCCTGACATCGCCGCAACCGGGCCAACCCGAAGAAGATGCGCTGCGCAAAACGCGTTATGCGTTGACCGGATTGCGTCGGGCACGGGCCGAGCATGCGTTGGCGCTCTATGCCAAGGGGCAGGGGCGGGCCGGAGATGAGCAGGTGTGCCGGGTGATTGAAAGCCTCCCCGATCACCGCATTCTGAAAAATGACCCGGTGATATTGAAGGCCGCAAGCCGCTATCTGCGTCGCGCCCTAAGCGACGATGGGATTGCGCGCCAAGGGATGCCTGCCAGCCGACCCAAAAACATCGTGCTCTGCTTGGACGTCTTGAAGATTTCCGATGTGCATACCCATGCACGGGTTTTGTTTACCATCTGTCGCAATCTGCTTGAGCTTGATCCAGACATCACCGCCCATATCGTGGTGACCCGCGAGAGGTTCGTGGTGACAACGCCGATTTTGGCCAATGCGTTTAACCCCGGTCGCACTGCCGAGGCACAGGCCCAAGCCCGCGCCGCCCTTGGGGAGTTGTACGGCACCCGGTTTCATCTTCATATGTTTGACAGCTACGGGCTTGGTGGGGTGTTGGAGAGCTGCCGCAAGATTTTGGAGCTGAAGCCGGATGTCATGCTCTATGGTGGCGGTCATCGTGGCTTTTTCTCAAACGAAAGCCGCCTTGTGCGCCATACCCTGTTTGATCAGCTGCCCTCGGCGTTTTTCTATATCCAATCCAACAATCAAGTGGATGCCAAGCTTGATATGATCATCGCCCGTGGCCCCCATGCGATTGACGGAGATCCGGGGCAGGCGCGGGTACGTGTCCAACCCTACCCAACCATTCGCGCCGACGAGACCGAACCACCCCCACCCGAGGTGCAGCCGGAAAAACGTCACAGCAAGATCATCGTGTCAGCGATCACCGGCGTGCGGATGAACCAACGTCTGGCCCAACAGGATCGCAGCACAATCGAGGCGCTCTTGTCGATTCTGGACAAGGTTCCGGGCAGTGTTTGGCATTTTATCGGGGCCGCCGATCCCGATGCTTTGGCGCGTGATATGCCCAGCATTGGCAAGCGGGTCGACAGCGGTCAAATCGTTGTTCATCCGGTCTTGCCGTTTGATGAATTCACCAAGCGCGTGCAGGGCGCGGCATTGTTTGTGCATCCGCCGGGCTTTACCGGTGGATCCGGCGGGGCCGCTGTGGCGCGAGGAATGGGCATTCCGATTTTGACATGTCGTGATAGCGACGTCTCGGGGCGTCAACCTGCGGAGACCGTGTTCGACGCCAAAGACATGGCTGGCTTGGCCAGTAAAGCCGCGAATCTAATGCAAGATGACGTGGCGTGGAGCGCTGTGGTGCGCCGCCAAATCGCGCACAAGGCCTGGATTCGGGAGACATCGGCTTCCGGGTTTTACGACTGCTTATGTGAGACTGTTTCAGCCTATCAAGAGCGTTGCCGCGACTAAAACCCAATCCGGGCGGCATAGTCAGCCAGTGGATAAAGCGGGCTATAGCGGACCGGCACGATCTGACCGGGATAGCGTTGAGCCAAGTCACGCTGTTGCGCATCACTCAGGCAAATCTGATGCAGGGCTTTGCGGGCGTTCTCGGGTAGGCTGCGACCTGTATTGCTATAGCTGGGATCGGGCACACGCCAATTTGCGCCGTAATAGGCCTCTAGAAAGCGTTCGGGCTGATGGGGGCGTCGCACATCGACTCCGCGCATTTGGGCGGTCTCTGGTTCAGAAAACAGAGACAAATCCAGCGCAAGTGCCGCATGTTTATGGAGCCAAACCTCGCCCTGTTGGGGGGCGAATACGGGTCGATTGTCCAAATGCACCCAAGCGGCCCCATCGCGGGCGCGAATGCGGAAGGGGCGGCCAAACTCATTGAGCACAATCACATAGCCTAGCTCAGCCAAACGGCTCATCTGGGAGATGGCTTCGTCCCTGACGGTCTCGGGCGTGGTCTCTGAGCTTGGGTATCCAACATCAAAATCATCATCACCGGGAATGAAATCACCGCTGCGAAGTTGACCCAAGAGAGTGCCATAGAGAATGAGAAGCGGGCGATTAAATTCGCGGGCATAGACGTCTTTGAGTTCGGAATAGAGGTCCAAGTAGGCGGTTTGCCGTGCGTCTAATTCCACACTGTTTAGGCGGAAACGCCCCTTTTTGTCCAAGCTACCTCGCTCAGAAATGATCTTGTCGATGGTGCCTTGCCCATGGGGCATCGTGGTTCGCCAGCCGATGCCGCCTTCGGGGGTTGCCAAGATTGATCCATCGGCTCCATCTATCAAGCGCGCCCGAAGTAATCCGGATGTTGGAAACGCCTCCAGCACCTCGCGGCTTAGGATCATGCGAAAGCTGGCGGTGCCGTTGCGCACAGATAGGGTTTCAATCCGTAAAACCGTGCCATCAAGGTCAATTTGCAGCTGTACCGGCGCGGGCCCAAGACCAGAAATTTGACCGCCAATCCGAAGCCCGAGAAAGCTGACCTGTGCGAAAAACACGCCTTTAGAAGGGCCGGAAACATGGCCTTCTGATGCCAACTGGCTGGAAAACAGCGGGTCTGTGACGGCTTGACCGTTTCCATAAAGCTCGGCCGCGACATCGGAACGGCCAGACGCGCATAGGCTACGGGCATGGGTGAAGCCAAAATCCGGATGGCGGGTGCGGCGAAACAAATGCCCGGCGAGCTGGCCGCGCAGTCCCAATGGCAAGCGCTGTGTGTAGCGCGCCAGATACCGCTGGTAAAAATCAAAAAACCGGCGACGCACCATGCGGCCCTTTTCATTGGTTCAAGTCGCATGGCTTATCGCCATTTTGGCCCCTTGGCACAATGGCGCCAAGGGGATTGGTTTGTGACGCCCTTAGAGGATCAAATCGCTTTCGACGAGGGCCGTGCCTGCGCCGAGGTCAATTGAGACCTCCGATGCCGGGTCGCCATCCAAATCAATGTAAAGGCGGCCAACGGTGCTGTTGTAGCGCACCTCATTGCCTGCTCCGGTGTAGCTGGTGACAAAGGTCAAAGTACCGTCAAAGCCGGATAGGTCGATCGTATCCACGCCGGATGCAAAATCGCTAATGGTATCGCGGCCAGATCCATGTGGGCTGTCGGTGGCCGTGTCAAAGACAAAGACATCTTCCCCGGACCCACCATTGAGCAAGTCGGTGCCAGCACCGCCAGTCAGCTCATCATTGCCGCGGCCGCCAAACATCCGGTCATTGCCGGAGCCGCCGTTGATCGTGTCGTTGCCGTTGTTGCCGGCCAACACATCATTGTCCGACCCGCCATAGAACCGGTCATCGCCACTGGAGCCGCGCATGGTGTCGTCGCCAGCGCGCCCTAGCAGAAGATCGTCATTTGCGCCGCCAGATGTCCAATCATCTCCATCTTCGCCGTTCAGAGTGTCTTCGCCGTCATTGCCATAGAGTGTGTCGCCATCCGCGCCGCCATTGACGCGGTCGTCGCCGCCGCCGCCAACCAGCAGGTCATCGCCTTCGCCGCCATTGATGGTCTCGGCATCATTGCCGCCATAGGCGCGGTCATTGCCATTGCCCGCTTCATAGAGGTTTTCGCCATCGCCGCCGCGCAGGGTGTCTTCTCCGTCGCCGCCATTCAATGTGTCATTGCCCGCATCGCCGCGCAGGCTGTCGTCACCAAATCCACCAGAGAGCGTATCATCGCCGCTATCGCCGCGCAGAGTATCGTTTTGATCCCCGCCATAGAGCGTGTCATCCCCGGTGCCGCCGCGCAGGGAGTCGTTGTCGCCTTCACCGGCGAGATAATCGTTGCCATCGTCCCCGAGCATAACGTCCTCGCCCGCGGACCCTTCTAGCGTGTCGCCGCCATCGCCACCGCGCAATGAATCGTCGCCGAATTCGCCATAGAGATAATCGTCACCATCATCGCCGCGCAATGTGTCGTTATCATCGCCGCCATACATCTCGTCATTGCCATCGCCGCCGCGCAAGGAATCATCCCCAGCCCCGCCATAAAGGAAATCATCCCCGGCATCGCCGCGCAGCGTGTCATTGCCAGTTTCTGTCTGATCATCCTCGCGTGCGCCGTATAGGGTGTCATTCCCCGCGCCGCCGAGCAGGCTATCATCTCCGTATTCACCTAGGATAATGTCATTCCCGTCTTCCCCTAGCAGGGTGTCATTGCCATACCAGCCAAGCAGGTCATCATCTCCGAGACCGCCGAGCACACTGTCATTGCCTTCGTCAGCCCAAAGGAAGTCCCCCCCGGCGAGGCCCAAGACCAACATATCCGCGTCATTGTACAGAATTTCGGAATCATATTGGTTGGTGCCAACCCAGACATGGCCATAGCTCAGCCCATCGACAACATAGGTGAGCGGAGTCTCGTCATCGGAATAGACAAAGCTGGCCAGCACGTTTTCGTCTTCATCCTCCAGCGTCGCCCCTGTGAGTTCGACATCGTCGATCTCGGACAGGCTCAGATCGGCAAAGCCTTCGAAATCCATGCCCTCTTCGGCGATGAGCTCCAGCATCAGAACTGCAAGCTCGCCAACGTTATCAAGCCCCGGAAAGGTGCCGTCGATTGTCAGGGTCAGGCCGTTATAATCCAGAACGATTTCGTCGCTTGCGATGGTGATGCCGCCGATCAGGTCATCGCCATCAAACAACCCAAGCCCGCTCAGGGCAACATGCGAATAGGTATCGAGGAAGTAATCTTCCATATCCTCTGTAAAGGGGGCTCCGAACTCAACCAGGTCCGCAAAGGCCTCTTGGAAATCGAGTGAGAACTCGGAGACTTCATAGATATCTTCAAAGGATTGTGGACCCTCTGCCAAGATCACAAGACTGATGTCCCCGGAGTCAAACACATAGCCAGTGGGCCCGAAATCCAAGCTCAGGATTTCATCGCCGTCATAATCAACGGTGATTTCCGAAAACGCCCCATCGGCAATGGAGGTGTCCAGAGCGTCGAGAAGGTCATCCGCACTTCCGACTGGATCAAAGCCGGTTCCCGAGACAGTGACGTCATACTCACCAAAGGACAGGCCGATCTCTGTGGCGCTCAGGGTGGTGAAGGTGGGATCGGTTGTATTGATGATTTCAAAGAAAGCGGTCAGCTCATCTTGATAGGCGAGCTCAAGAGAGACATCTTGGTTTAAAATGTCAGAAACGGTTTCAATATTGGTGAGGCTGGTTGTCACTGTCGACATAACAATACTCTTCTTAAAAGGTTAGCTCTGCGCATTGCTACTCTTTTAATTGTGAGATGTCAGTATACGATCTGCTGCGAATAAGGTGCTGGAGGCGCGGCGAATGCTGGTGCGACGATGTGGGTGGTTTTTGTTGGTGCTGGTCAGCATGGCAACACCGGTTTTTGCGGCGGATTTGAAGCTGAGCTTTGGAACGGGCACCGCCCATACAGAGCATGCGGCTTTGGATGGGTTGACCAAACCTTTGTGTAATATTCCAACACTGCTTGACTGTGGAGAGCTGGAGCTTGGTGATGCGGTGAACCTTGTGCATGGTCAGAGGCTTAGTCTGGAACTCAGCCAGCCGGTGCTGTCCTTTGGGCCAAAGACTCAGCTGTTGGTGGGCGGGGCTGTGAGTTATGCCCGGCAGGTTTATCGGCTTGAGGATGGGCTTGATATTTTGACTGACCCAATGCGGATCACGTTGCAAACATGGTCTATTTGGGGGGGGCTGGAGCTACAGCGCAATTTTACCTTTGACCTCTCTGCCAGCAGAGAGAAAAAGCGGCCAGCCCGCCGGGGGCAATTGGCCCTAGGGCTTGGTGCGGTCCATAGCCGCTTTCATGCCCACCTCAGATCGGCCCTATTGGATGTCAAAGCGACGGGGGAGACCCAGACATTATATGTGCGCGGGCGCTTTGAAATCGACCTGTTGCCCCCAAAGGTTGGGGCACCCACACCGCAATGGCGCGCCGCGATTACAAGGTTTGACAATCAAAGCTGGGATATGACGACCGGATTGGTTTTGGCGTTTTGAGCCGGTCTTTGGTGCCCTTTTAAAAGGGGCGGGCCCGCTTGCCAGCTTGGACAATCCATCGTTGGTGGTGTTGAAGGCCCGACTTGATAGGCAACCGTAGATGTGAAACCTCAGCTTGCTGGTCTGGCAGAGCTTCGATAAGCAGGCATCGGACTGTATGAGATCCTTGAGTGAAAGACATGGTGGTGGATATGCAGGAGAAGGCGACGCGTATTGATGCTGCGGCCCGTCGGGTTTTGGATGTGGAAATGCGTGGGCTTGCGCAGCTGGCATCCGAGCTTCCGAATGATTTCACCCCCTTTATTGAGGCCGTTTTGGCCAGCTCGGGGCGCCTGATTATTTCGGGCATCGGCAAATCGGCGCATATCGGCTCCAAGATCAGTGCAACCTTGGCCAGCACCGGCACCCCGTCGCTTTTTGTACATGCGACTGAGGCGAGCCATGGTGACCTTGGCATGATTGTGCCCGGTGACATCTGTATCGTGATTTCCAATTCCGGCCAGACCCGCGAACTCCAAGACCTGGTGGGCTATTGCAAGCGCTTTGCCATTCCGATTGCCGGGATTTCGTCAAACCCTGATAGCGTGCTGATGCGCGCCTCGACCTATCAATTGCTGATCCCCAAGGCCGAAGAGGCCTGTTCGATCGGCATGGCACCAACCACCTCGACCACCATCACCCTGGCGCTTGGCGATGCGATTGCCGTGGCCTTGATGGAGCAGCGCGGCTTTACCGCCGATCATTTCAAAGACTTCCACCCCGGTGGCAAGCTGGGGATGCAACTGGCGACGGTGGGCGACCTTATGCATGGAGCCGATGATCTGCCTTTGGTCGATCAAGGGACGCCCATGCAAGATGTGCTTTTGGTCATGACCTCGCGCGGATTGGGCACGGCCTTGGTTATGGAGGGCGAACGGCTATCGGGGATCATCACCGATGGGGATTTGCGCCGCCATATGGATGGGCTGTTGAGCAAAACCGCCGCCGATATCGCCAGCGGTACGCCGCTGACTGTGTCACCCGATGGCTTTGCCGCCGAAGCGCTGTCGATTATGAACGCGCGCAAGATCAACGTGCTGGCGGTTGTTGATGGTGATCAGCGCCCCGTTGGCATTCTACATATGCATGACCTGTTGCGTGCCGGCGTGTCATAATCAGCCGTTTCCGAAACGGCTGTGACCTGACCGGTGCCTTTCAAAGGACGACCCCTTATGAAAACCGTTATTCTGATTCCGGCCCGCTATGCCTCGACCCGCTACCCGGGCAAACCCTTGGCCGAGCTGACCCTGCCATCGGGCGACAAGAAATCGCTGATCGAGATGAGCTGGGAGGCGGCCAACCGGGTCTCTGGCGTGGCTGAGGTTCATGTGGTCACCGATGATGATCGTATCCGCGATCATGCCATCGGTTTTGGCGCCTCGGTGATCATGACCAGCCCCGAGGCCGAGAATGGCACGGCGCGCTGTGCCGAGGCCTTGGCCAACGGTGCCATTGAGGCCGATCTTGTGGTGAACCTACAAGGCGATGCGCCGCTGACCCCGGAGTGGTTTGTCGAAGACCTGATCGCCGCGATGAAACGTGACCCTGAGGCGCAGGTCGCCACCCCGGTGTTGCAATGTGACCCGCTGACTTATGGCCATTTCGTTGAGGACCGCAAAGAGGGCCGCGTTGGTGGCACCACGGCGGTGTTCAACGCCAAGGGCCATGCGCTCTATTTCTCCAAAGAGGTGCTGCCCTTTATCGACCCCGATAAGGTGCCGGCCGAAAACATCCCGGTCTATCATCATGTCGGCGTCTATGCCTATCGCCCCGAGGCGCTCCGGGCCTATACCAGTTGGCCGGTGAGTGAGCTGGAAACCCTAGAGGGCCTCGAACAGCTGCGCTTTCTTGTGAATGACACCACCATCGCCTGTGTGCAGGTCGAGGGCCGGGGCCGGGTGTTTTGGGAACTCAACAACCCCGAAGACGTCGCCCGCATCAACTCTGTCCTAAAGGATCTGTAATCATGCCCGTCACCATGGATGTCACCGAGACCAAAGCCACCCAGACCAAAACCGTGATGGTTGGCGATATCGCCATTGGCGGTGCCAATCCGATCTCCCTGATCACCGGGCCGTGCCAGCTCGAAAGCCTCGATCATGCGCGGATGATGGCGGAAAAGATCGCCGAGGCCTGTGCCCCCACCGGCACGCGTTTCATCTTTAAGGCCAGCTATGACAAGGCCAACCGGTCGTCGATCAGCACCCAGCGGGGCTTGGGCATGGATGAGGGTCTCAAAATACTGGGCCAGATTGGCAAGGAGTTCGGCGTGCCGGTTCTGACCGATGTCCATGATGTCAGCCATTGCGCCCCGGCGGCCGAGGTCTGTGACATCCTGCAAATCCCGGCCTTTCTATGCCGCCAGACCGACCTGTTATTGGCGGCGGGCGACACCGGCAAAGCCATCAATGTCAAAAAGGGGCAGTTTCTAGCCCCTTGGGACATGGGCAATGTGGCGGAAAAGATCGCCAGCACGGGCAATGACAACATCATGCTCTGCGATCGCGGCACCTCCTTTGGCTATAACACCCTTGTGTCGGACTTTCGCGGATTGCCGACCATGGCGGCGACCGGCTACCCAACCGTCTTTGATGCGACGCATTCGGTGCAACAACCGGGCGGGCAAGGCGCCACATCGGGCGGCCAACGCGAATTCGCCCCGGTTCTGGCGCGCGCCGCCTGTGCGGTTGGGGTGTCTGCTTTGTTCATAGAAACCCATCAAGATCCCGACACTGCGCCCTCAGACGGGCCCAATATGATTCCAGTTGATCAGATGGGAGCCTTGATCGCCAATTTGCGTGGCTTTGATTCCTTGGCAAAGGGGCTCTAAGCGCCGGAAACAGGCCAAAGAGGGGTGTGAAGGGGCGGCTTAGCAACTAAACCGGTAGTAATTGCCCGTTGAAATAGCGTGTTACGGGCGTTTCCAAATTAAATCGCCGGAAAATGCAAAAACTTTCAAAAAGTGCTTGCGGCCTCGAAAAGACACCCTTATAGACCAACTTCTCAGAACGATGCACACTGCATCACGGCGACAAGCACAACGCTTCGAACCAAGGGCTGAGACGGAATATTGAGGTAGAACAAGGCGTTGCGCGCTGGGTGACTTGCGCGGATGGTTTGTT